>DATNKQ010000175.1:0-6207 GCA_035603315.1 Thermoanaerobaculia bacterium | reverse complement strand
ATCGCCACCAGCCGGCAGCGGGGGTGGGCGGCGAGCTGGCGGACGGACTCCGGGTCGACGCCCCCCGCGGGCAGCTCGGCGGCGTGGATCACCTCGACGGCGGCGCGGCGGGCGAGGGCCAGGTACATGATCTGGTTCGAGACGTAGTCGTTGCGGCTGGTGACGATGCGGTCGCCGGGGCGGAAGTCGAAGGCGGAGAGGGCCTGGGCGAAGGCGACGGTGGCGTTCTCGACGATCGCCACGTTGTCGGCCCTGGCGCCGAGCAGGAGGGCCACCTGCCCGTAGGCCTCCCCGATTGTCGCGGCGGCCTCGGCCTCGGCCTCGTAACCACCGATCTCGGCCTCGCGCCGCAGATGGGCGAGGACCGCCGCCAGCACCCGCCGCGGCGGCAGCGACGAGCCGGCGTTGTTGAAGTGCACGCGGACGGCGCAGCCCGGCGTCTCCCGCCGCCAGCGCCGCACCAGAGCTGCGGTGATCGGCGCGCCGGCCGCGCGCTGCGAGTTGAGGGACGGCATAGGTGGCAAAGGGAAGGCCGCCCTCAGTCCTCTGCCCGCGGCAACGACCAGCCGAGGATCCCGCCGCGCTCCGGCCGCAGGTAGCGCTGGGCGATCTCGTGCAGCCGTTCCGGGCCGGCCGCGAGCGTGGCCCGCAGGTGCTGCTCCAGGTGCTCGAGGTCGAAGAGGGCGAGGGCGAAGCCGGCCGATAGCGCCTGCTGGTGCACCCGCTCGTGGCCGAACACCCAGTCGGCGAGGACGATCTGGCGGGCGCGCGCAACCTCGGCCGCGGACGGCGGCGCCGCCACCAGCGCGACCAGGTGGCGCTGCAGCTCGGCCTCCACCCGCTGGGGATCGATCCCCGGCACCACCTCGGCGGAGATGGCGATGTGGCCGCCGTCCAGGCTCTCGGAGAGATCGGCGGATACCCAGACGCAGATCTGCTGCTCGTCGACGAGCGAGCGATGGAGGCGGCTGGCGCGGCCGGAGCCCAGCACGGTGACGAGGAGGCGCAGGGCCGGATGGTCGGGGTGCCGGCCCGCCGGGCCGGGAAGGGCGAGGAGCAGCCGCGCCACCTCCCCCTTGTGGCGCTCCACCCGCTCCAGGGCGGCCGGGAAGGCGAGCGGCGGCGCCAGCGGCCGCCGGGCGGCGCCGGCGAAGCCGCCAGCGGGGACGCGGCCCAGCGTCTCGTCGACGAGCCCCAGGCCCTCGGAGCCGACGTCGCCGGCGATCACCACGGCGGCGTTGCCGGGGCGATAGAAGCGGTGGTGGAAGTCGGCCAGCTCGGCGGCTCCGCTCGCCAGCAGCTCGTCGCGGGAGCCCAGCACCGGACGCCCGTAGGGGTGGGCGCCGAAAAGCCGCGCCTGCACCTCCATCTCCAGCGCGTCCCAGGGCTCGCTCTCGTACATGGCGATCTCTTCGAGGATCACCTGGCGCTCGCTCGCCACCTGCTCGGGGTCGAGGGTCAGCCCCGCCATGCGGTCCGCCTCGATGGCCAGCGCCTCGGTCCAGCGGTCGGCCGCGAAGTTGAAGTAGTAGGCGGTGGTGTCGTGGCCGGTGAAGGCGTTGTTGACCCCGCCGAGGGCCTGGGTGCGGCGGTCGATCTCCCCCGGGCCGAAGCGGGCGGAGCCCTTGAACATCATGTGCTCGAGGAAGTGGGCGACGCCGCCGTGGCCGGCCGCCTCGTCGCGGGTGCCGGCGCGATAGTAGAGGGCGCAGGTGACGAGCGGCGCCTGGCGATTCTCGAGCAGGCAGACCGTGAGCCCGTTGGCGAGGCGCGCCAGGCGGATGCTGCCGGGCAACCGGAGGAGGAAATCCGGCTCGACGGCGACCTCGCCCGGCGACGCCGCCGGGCTAGCCACCTCCCGCGCCCCCCGGCGCCAGGGTGACGGCCACCTTCTCGCGGTCCTTCTCGGCCCCTCCGGATACTTGCACCGCGAAGTCGCGGCGCTGGCGCCCGGGCGCCGTCAAGGACACCCGGTGGGTGCCCATCGCGAGGGCGAGGAAGTCCTTGGAATGGCCGAAGCCGCCGGCGAACTGCTGCGCCGTCCCCACCGCCTTGCCGTCCACCAGCACCTGCGCGGTCGGCGGCTCGACGCGCAGGACGATCCCCTCGCGCACCCGGTAAGAGACCAGGTCGGAGGTGTCGACGTCGGCGGCCGCCGAGGCTTCGAGGCGGACGGGGATCGGCGTCGTGCCTCCCCCCGCGCTCGCCTCGACGCCGATCTTCAGATCCTTCATCCCCTGCGCCTTGAGCTTGATGACGTGGGAGCCGGGGCTGGCCAGGGTGTAGGGCCGCGAGCCCTTCTGGCCGCTCCACTCGTCGGCGCGGCCGACGACCGTCCCGTCGACCAGCACCATGGCGTCCGGCGGGGTGACGCGGAAGGCGAGGTCGAGGCCGGTTTTGAGGTGGCGGTCGACCTTCTCCTCGGGCTCGGCTTCCGGCTCCGCGTCGGCCTGCCGGAGGTCTGCGGAAGCGGAGGGGGCCGGCTCCCGCTTCGCCGGTCCGGGCGCCGCGGGCGAGGGCACAGGAGAGCGTTCCTGGCGCGCGGCGCGGCCGGCCGGCGCGGCCGGGCTCGATGCAGGAGGCGGGGACCAGGGCGGCGGCTCGACCTGCGCCGCACGACCCGTTGGCTCCTGCTTCGGCGCAACGCCGGTGCCGGCCGAGGGGCCGTGAGCCGCCGGCGGCGTTGCTGGAGAACCCGCAGGACCTGGGCGTTCGGCCGGGGCCGAAGAAGCGACAGTCCCGGCGACAGGCGGAGCGCTCGCCGTCGCCGGCGGGGGCGCGGCCGGCGCCGAGGCAGCCGGCGCGCCGGCAGCGTTGAGATTTTGGGGCGCGGACGGCGGACGGTGGAGGAAGTACCAGGCGCCGGCCAGCCCCCCCACCATCACCAGGAGAGCGACGAGGCCGAGGGCGACGAACAGCCCCAGGTTGCTGCGGGAGGCAGCCGGCGGGAGGACTCCGGCGGCCGGCGCCGCCGGACCCGGGGACACCGCGGCGGTGGTGCGGGGCGGCAGGAGCTGGGTGGGGACCTGGCGCTGCGCGTCGGTCAGCGCCGGCGCCGCCAGCGTCTCGTCGGGCAGCTCGCGCTCGATCGCCGCCAGCTCCTCGGCCACCTGGTCGGCGCTGCTCAGGCGCTCCTCGCGGTCCTTGGCGAGCATGCGCCCCAGCAAGCGCTCGAGGCGGGGCGGGATGCCGCCGCGCAGCTCCGAGATCTGCGGCGGCTCCTGGTGGAGGATCTGGTAGACGAGGGTGGTGATGGTCTCGCCGTCGAACGGCCGCTTGGCCGCCAGCAGCTCGAAGAGGACCACGCCGAGCGAGAAGAGGTCGCTGCGGCCGTCCAACTCCTCGCCGCGGATCTGTTCCGGCGACAGGTACTGCGGGCTGCCCATGACCGAGCCGGCGACCGTCAGCTCGGTGTTCTGCCCCGCTACCTTGGCGATCCCGAAGTCGGCCACCTTCACCCGTCCGGCGGTGTCGAGCAGGATGTTGGAGGGCTTGATGTCGCGGTGGACGATCCCCTGCCGATGGGCGTAGTCGAGGGCGTCGGCGGCCTGGCGGCCGATGCGCAGCACCTCCCGCAGCGTCAAGGGCGGCGTCGCTCCCACCCGCGTCGAGAGGTCGCAGCCCTCGACGTACTCGAAGGCCAGGTAGAGGAGGCCGTCAGCCTCGCCGGTGTCGAAGAGGGTGACGACGTTGGGGTGGAGCAGGCGGCCGGCCGCCCGCGCCTCGCGCAGCAGCCGCTTCTTGCGGTCCTCGATCTCCTGCGGCCGCCCGGTCAGGCGCACCGTCTTGATCGCCAGGCGGCGCTCGATCTGGGGGTCTTCCGCCAGATAGACCTCGCCCATGGCGCCGGCGCCCAGGAAGCGGTCGATCCGGTAGCGGCCGACCGTGCGGCCGCCGTCCAGTGTGCTCACAGCGGCGATGCCCTCTTAGGTTAGCTGGACGGATCGGGCTCGGAGGAACCGGGGGCGACGTCCACCGGCTCGTTCTCGGACAGGGGGGCGGCGACGTCCTGCGCCGCGAGGAGAGCCTTGGCCTCCTCGGCGCGCTCGACCGGCACCCGGATGCGCACCTGGCTCATCTGCCCGAAGTCGACCGGCAGCTCGCGGATGTGCAGCGACTCGGCCGCGGCCGGGATGTCGCTGCTGTTGAGGAAACCGACCACCACCGAGGCCTCCTCCTCGGTGCCCACCGTGCGGATGACCTCCCAGGAGTCGTCCAGCTCGTCGTCCATGCCAGCGGTGTCGTCCCTGACGTCGTTGTCGTCGCTCATCGAACCTCCAGTCGTGACGGTGCGATCATACCGCAGCCGGGAGTAGCGCCCGGACCTGTGCCGGGCGCCGCCGGCGACGCGCCGCGCCCCCCACAGGTAGGGGCGCTGCAGGCACCACCACGCCCCGGCCGAAAGGGCGTCAACAGCTAGTGACAGAAGAACATAGATTGTGCTAGCGTCCCGCCACTTGAGCCATGAACCATTAACTAGCGCCGCTGGCTTCAGTGGGCTCCTCACGTAGGGGATGATTTGCATGCAGCCCATGCTCGTCGACAGCCAACCCCGCCGCTCCGCCCTGCCGCTCGCCGTCCTCGCCTGCAGCCTGATCTTCCTCCACGCCGCGCCGGCCCTCCGCGCGCAGAGCCTCGACGGCTCCCGGGAATCGCTCCTCCGGCAGAACCTGGGCGCCCAGGAGGAGGGGCTCACCTACCTGCGCACGACCGCCGACGTCCGCGCCTTCGCCGAGCGCGGCCTCCTCGTGCCGGTGCACAGGAACGCCGATCTCGACCTCGCCGGCGACGAGGTCTCCTTCCCCGTCGCGCGCCCCGAGGTGAAGGCCTTCGTCGAGTGGCTCGCCCACGACTACCGCGCGAATTGCGGCGAGCCGCTGGTCGTCACCAGCCTCACCCGGCCGATCACCCGTCAGCCGCACAACGCCTCGGCGATCTCCGTCCATCCCACCGGCATGGCCGTCGACCTCCGGCGCAGCGACCGCTCCCACTGCCGCCGCTGGCTGGAGAGCCGGCTCCTGGGGCTGGAGGGTAAGGGAGTGATCGAGGCCACCCGCGAGCACTGGCCGCCGCACTACCACGTGGCAGTGTTCGCCGCGCCCTTCACGCGGCTCCTGCACGGCCAGCCGCTGCAGCCGCCGGCCGCCCTGCCCGAGGCGCAGATCGCCCAGAACGCGGCTCCCGAGCCCGAGGCGGTTGAGGTGCTGACCCCCGCGGCGCCGGGGGCGACCCCCTCGGTGGCGGCGGCGGAGGTGACGGAAGAGACGGTCCAGTTGGCGGAGCTCATGCCGCTCGCCCCGGCCTCACCCATCACTCTGGTCGCGAGGGCATCCTCCTCCGGGGCTCGCCGCCACGCGGCCGTCCACGCCCGCAACACGCGCGCCAGGTCTCACCGCAAGAGCGCCAAGGCGGCGAGCGCGACCTACCGCGTCGGCCGCGGCGACAACCTCTGGCGGATCGCCCGCCGCCACGGCGTAAGCGTCGACGTCATCGAGCGCGCCAACGGCCTCCACTCGGCGGGCGAGCTGAAGGCCGGCCAGGTGCTCTCGATCCCCACCGTCCGCTAGACGCTCGTCAATGGCTCAACAGTGAGGGCGACCCGCGGGTCGCCCTCGTCGTTTATGTACGGTTCAGCCGCTCACCCGATAAGCGACGATCTTCTGCTGCAGGCCCTTCAGCCGGAACTCCCCCATCGATTCGGTGGGGATGGCGCCGGCGAGGAGGCGGTGGGTCTCGGGGCCGAGGACGACCTCCCCCGGGCGGGCGACCTGGGACTCCAGGCGGGCTGCCACGTTGACGACGTTGCCGAGCACGGTGTAGTCGACGCGGCGATGGCTGCCGATGTCGCCGACCACCACCGGGCCGCTGTTGACGCCTACCCGGGCCTGGAAGGCGGGGAGGCCCTGCGCCGCCCGGCGGGCGCTCCAGGCGGCGAGCCCGCGCTGGATCTCGACCGCGGCGGAGACGGCGCGGCGAGCGTGATCGGGCTGCGGCACGGGAGCGCCGAAGAAAGCCATGACGCAGTCGCCGATGAACTTGTCGAGGGTGCCGCCGGCGGCGAAGATCGCCTCCACGGCGAGTGAGAGGAAGGCGTCCAGGAGGTCCGCCACCTCCTCCGGCCGCGAGTTCTCGGCGAAGGGGGTGAAGCCGACGAGGTCGGCGAAAAGGACGGTCGCCTCGGCCGCCTTGGGACGGCCGGCGAGGTCG
>DATNKQ010000169.1:0-13253 GCA_035603315.1 Thermoanaerobaculia bacterium | reverse complement strand
CTCGCGGCCCGCGCGGGCGCACGACAAAACTCTTGAGGAGAAGCGTGATGAGCGACGTTCGCATCGGCGTGATCGGCGGCAGCGGTCTGTACCAGATGGAGGGGATGAAGATCTCGGAGGAGCGGCGGATCGCGACGCCGTTCGGCGACCCTTCCGACCCCTACGTCCTGGGCGAGCTGGACGGGCTCCCCGTCGCCTTCCTGCCGCGCCACGGGCGCGGCCACCGCCTGCTGCCGACCGAGCTCAACTACCGCGCCAACATCTTCGGCTTCAAGCTGCTGGGGGTGGAGCAGCTGATCTCGGTCTCCGCCGTCGGCTCGATGAAGATCGACTACAAGCCGACCGACATCGTCGTCCCCGACCAGTTCTACGACCGCACCCGACACCGGGTGGACACCTTCTTCGGCAACGGTCTGGTGGCGCACGTCTCGCTCGCCAAGCCGGTCTGCCCGCGCCTCATCCCCCTCTTCGTCAACGCCGCCCGCGCCGCCGGCGCCACGGTGCACCAGGGGGGGACCTACGTCTGCATGGAAGGGCCGCAGTTCTCGACCCGCGCGGAATCGGAGATCTACCGCAGCCACGGGGTCGACGTCATCGGCATGACCAACCTCCAGGAGGCGCGCCTCGCCCGCGAGGCCGAGATCTGCTACGCCTCGCTGTCGATGATCACCGACTACGACTGCTGGCACGAGAGCGAGGAGGCGGTCTCCGGCGTCGAGGTCATGGAGGTGATCCGCCAGAACGTCAAGATGTCGCAGGAGGTGGTGCGCGAGCTGCTGCAGCGCCTGCCGGCCGGCGGGACGCGCGACTGCCTGTGCGCCAACGCCCTGCAGATGGCCCTCATCACCGATCCCGCGGTGATCCCGGACGAGACGCTGCGCGCCCTGGCGCCCATCGTCGGCAGGTACCTGCAGCCCAAGTCGCCCGCTTGAGGGCGCCGGCGAGGAATCTTTGACGCGCATCCTGATCACCAACGACGACGGCATCTTCTCCGAGGGGATCAAGCTCCTGGCGGCGACGCTGCGCGAGATCGCGGAGGTGATCGTGGTGGCGCCCGACCGCGAGCAGAGCGCTTCCGGGCACGCCCTCACGCTGACGCGGCCGCTGCGCATGCAGAAGGTGGAGGAGAACTGGTACGCCGTCGACGGCACGCCGACCGACTGCGTCAACCTGGGCGTCCTCGCCCTCCTGAAGGGCGAGCCGCCCGATCTCGTCGCCTCCGGCATCAACTTCGGCCTCAATCTGGGCGACGACGTCACCTACTCGGGCACCGTCTCGGCGACCTTCGAGGGCACCCTCCTGGGCATCCCATCGGTCGCCTTCAGCCAGGAGGTGGCCGAGGGCTTCTCCTTCGCCACCGCCGCCCGCTTCGCCCGCCGGCTGATCGAGACCCTCCTCGCCGAGGACCTCCCCAAGGACCTGCTCCTGAACGTCAACGTCCCCGCCGGCGAGGTCCAGGGGGTGAGCTACACCCGCCTGGGGCGGCGGGTCTACAAGCAGTCGGTCATCGAGAACCTCGACCCCCGCGGCCGCAAGTACTACTGGATCGCCGGCACGCCGCAGTGGGAGCGCGAGAGCGGCACCGACTACGAGGCGGTCTCCGCGGGCCGCATCTCGGTCACGCCGCTCCACCTGGACCTCACCTACTACCCCGGGCTCGAGTCGTACGGCAGCCTGTGGGAGAAGCTCTCCCGTCTGACCTTCGAGAGGAGCGAGAAGGACGCTCCCGCCTCCCGGGAACGGGGATGAGCGACTACGCAGTCCAGCGCGAGCGGATGGTGCGCGACCTCATCGCCGCGCGCGGCGTCAAGGACGAGCGGGTGCTGGCGGCGATGCGCCAGGCGCCGCGCCACCTCTTCGTCAAGGAGCACCTGCGGAGCCGCGCCTATGGCGACCACGCGCTGCCGATCGGCGCCGGGCAGACCATCTCCCAGCCCTACATCGTGGCGCGCATGAGCGAGCTCCTCGACCTGCGGGCCGAGCATTCGGTGCTCGAGATCGGCACGGGGTCCGGCTACCAGACGGCGGTCCTCGCCCTCCTGGCGCGGCGGGTCTACAGCCTCGAGCGGGTGGCGGAGCTGGCCCATCAGGCCATCGCGCGGATCCGCCAGCTCGGCCTCGACAACGTCAAGATCCAGGTCTTCGACGGCACCGTGGGCTGGAGCGAGGTGGCGCCGTTCGACCGCATCCTGGTCACCGCCGCGGCGCCCAAGGTGCCGGAGCCGCTGCTCGGCCAGCTGGCGCCGGGAGGGGCGCTGCTCGTCCCCGAGGGGACCCAGAACCTCCAGCGCCTGGTGCTCTATCGCAAATCGGCGAAGGGCGAGGTGCGGCGCCGGGAGGGGGAGGACGTCGCCTTCGTGCCCCTCCTCGGGCGGCACGGGTGGAAGGCGGGGTAGGGAGATGAGCGAGCCGCCCGCACCCTCGCCCGCGCTGGCCGTGCGCCTGCTGCTGCACGGCCGGGTGCAGGGGGTGGGGTTCCGCTACTTCACCCGCCGCCTCGCCCGCGAGCTCGGGATCGCGGGCCGGGTGAGGAACCGCGCCGACGGCAAAGTCGAGGTCGAGGCGGCCGGCGACCCGGCCGCGCTGGCCGACTTCCGGGAACGTCTGCGGGAGGGTCCGCCGGGAGCGCGGGTCGCCAGCATCGAGGAGCAGGAGCTGGCCGCCGTGCCGGCATGGGACGGCTTCGAGATCGATCACTGGTGAGACGAGAGGAGAGTCCGATGGACGAGAAGACGGAAGAGAAGAAGGAAGAGAAGCTGGAAGAGCTCAAGGCGCACATCCGCGAGGTCCCCGACTTCCCCAAGCCCGGGATCCTGTTCTACGACATCACCACTCTCCTGGCGGACCCGCTGGCGCTCCGCAAGACCGTCGATCGCTTCGTCTGGTTCTTCTCGAACGCGCGGATCGACAAGGTGATCGGCATCGAGTCGCGCGGGTTCATGTTCGGCCCCATCGTGGCCTATGACCTGAACGCCGGCTTCGTGCCGGTCCGCAAGCCGGGCAAGCTCCCCGCCGCGACGGTGCGCCAGACCTACGACCTCGAGTACGGCTCGGACACGATCGAGATGCACCGCGACGCCGTGAAGCCCGGCGAGCAGGTGCTGATCGTCGACGACCTGATCGCCACCGGCGGCACCGCGCTGGCGACCGCCCGGCTCGTCGAGTCGGTCGGCGGCAAGGTGGCGGGCTTCGGCTTCATCATCGAGCTCACCTTCCTCCCCGGCCGCCAGAAGCTCGCGGGCTACGAGGTGAAGTCGCTCATTCAGTATTAGGGACAAGCACCCGCCGGCTCGGCCCATTTAGCGTTTCATCGGGCCGATCTAGCGTTCATCCTCCCGATCTGGCGTTCATCGGCCCGATGAACGGCACATCGGCCCGATTTACTCCCAACGGCGCCAAATCGGCATGATTTTTTTAGTTCGAACGCCTCATGGAGCCCGGCGACGAATTCTGGAGCCCGGTCTCCGCTTCAGGGCGTCCGTCTCCATTCTGGGACGCTTTTCTCCGTCGCCGGGCCTCCGTATCGGTTCCAGGCCCCCGGTCTCCGTTTTCTGGCGGATTTTACCGTTTAAGACCAGCCGTTTCCGATATGGGAGGTTTTAAACGGAGACGGCGAGTTTTAAATGGTGAAATCCGTCCGTGGAGCGAGACGGGGCTCCCATCTACGTCGCAAGGCTCCGGTTTCCGTCACAAACGCCCTGTCAGCATAGTAAGGCTCCCTTCACCGATCCACGGCGTCTGTCAAGCAGTACGGAGCCCTGATGGCGATAATTTCGTCCGTGGAGCGATACAGGGAGAAAAATTCGTGGGGATTGGCTCGCCCTTCTTGGGGAAGCGCCCGCCCTTCTTGGGGAAGCACCCTTCCCCACTTGGGGAAGCCCTCGCCCTTCTTGGGCAAAGCCCTTGGCGGGCGCCGCCCTTTTCGGGGCAGGGGTTTCCCCGGTTCGGGCCGGCCTCCCTGCGGCGGGTCGCCGAGCGCGTTCGGCCGCGCCCCGCCGCCGCCGCGGCCTCGAAGGAGCGACTGGCGGCGCCGGGGAATCCTACCAGGAAACCAACTGGAAGGAGGAAGTATTTCGCCGGCCGTCGCCGACCTGCGCCGGTCGACCGCCGGGCCGTGACGGCTAAGGTGCCGGCCCCTCCAGGAGGGGCGCAGCCAACCCTTGCCGGTCTTGGCTTGCCCCCTGTTGTTATCATTTTCCCGCCCCACCGGTCTTGTCATATTTTGCACAGACTTCCCGACCTCCTCACCTCACGCTGTTTGCGGCTCTGCTCGGGACCTGCGCTTGAAATTCACGAAAGTGTCAGCCAAAGCAAGGACAGTCATTACAGGATTAAGGGCGTGTGACTTGTCGAAGGCACAAAGGTGTGAGAACAGCCTATCTACAAGAGTCCCGCAGCGAGCCACAAAGAAGTGTTCATCCCCAGCGTGTCCGGGCGTCGCTCCTGGGCTCACCAATACGCCCGCAACATTAACTCTCTCTTTCAGGTGCATGAGGGCGTTTCTGCGTGCGTGAAGCCGCTTGAGGTCCTGAAAAAGCTCGCCGCCCCTCGGCATCGAGTAATCGGTTGTGAACAGCGAAGGTAACACAGTCCATTTTTCCAGGAACGTGGCGCGTTCCAAGATGGCTATCTCTAGCCACCCGGAAGGGGCCAGGGGTTAGCCACGACCATGGGGCCACCCGGATTGATGTTGTCACGGCTTCTCGGTAGTTCACAGACTCCTTCCGGTTGCTGGGGATTGGTGCCTCCGGCATGCGAGGCAGAAGTTTGCGACAGCCTCGACACAGGATGGCGCTCCACAGCACCATATCGAGCGGAAACTCCGCTTCACCGAGAAGGAATCGACGTAACAGCTCGGCGTAGCGTCCCAAATCCAAGAAACGGCGCTCCTCCGTGACCGGCCAAACGCGAAGGGATGCGCGCCAAAAGATACTCGCACCGAAATACGCGAGTTTATCCATGTCTAAGTCGGGAAGCTCGGCACCTGCGTAAGCTGTTCCGCTGGGAACTTCTGGCAATGGTTCAGCAGCTTGGAGTGTCTGATACAGCCGCGACGGTCCGTTCAGTCGATATCCGTTTTCCAGCACCCATTTCTCACCGTTTACATTGAACCTGCGCTCGCATTTGCGACAAAGTAATGGAGCGACCACCTGCTCTTGGCGCGGCCCAGTCTCTTCGGGCGTACCGACGATCGGATTCGGATTCGGCAGTTCAGGCATTCGGAGATCGAGATACAGTGCCCTGGGGATGAGGTGGCTTACCTGCAACTCCACCTCCTGACGGCAGAGCGCGCATATCCCATTTATGGTCATCGCGAGCTACATGATATTGCATCGGGCACCCTCGCCCCCGGCCGGGGCCCTGGGCGAAATGCCTGAGCGCCGCGTCCTCCATGGAGACGTGCTCGCCGCCCTGGGCGAAACGCGAGCACCCCGACGAGGTGCCGCAGGTCGCACACGGCGGCGCTTCCATGCGCCTGCAGTGATCGGCCACGACGCCCCGGCGTCGCGAGCACCGGGGCGATTACTACGTGTGGTTTGTTGGGGTCTACGGCGCGCCGTACAGTACTCAGCTCTACCGCGAGCCTGTCCACGTCCGGGCCGGTGACCTCCTCCGGCACGGTCGCTTTCCAGTTGATTTTGAACGTCGCCAGCGTGCGTGCGAGCGACTTGCAGCGGCCTAGCTTCGGCAGGGAAATCAGCTTGCAACCTGTGGGTACGTGTACCAGACAGAACGAGCCGTCTTTGTGAATGCCGAAGGGGCCGGCGACGATGCCGCGCGACTTCCAGCGGTTGTAGCTCGTCGCCGATCTCCGGCCGCCGCATGACGTGAAAGCGGGCGCGCCGCCAGCGGAGCACCATCCGCGCCACGCACCGGCCGAGTTGCCGGAGCCGTTCCGTTGCCAGGGTCGCGAGCCACGTACCGACCGCCGCGTGCCCGTCCGCCTTCGCCGCCTGGTGCCAGCGGATCGCCTGGGGGCATCGTGGCTTGCACTGTGAAGGATGCCGTCTTGAGCTTCACTCCGGCCTCCACAGTCCCCGCTTCAGCGCCTCAGCGTTGGCTTTCTGCTCCGCCCGTTCCTTCTTGCGCTTCGCCGCCCGGTCCTCCCGGTCCCGCTGGCGCAGCCGCGAGCGCAGGGCGGCGAGCTGCCGGTGGTGGGCGAAGACGTACTCGGCGCAGAGGACGAAGAAGAACGAAATGTCCATGAGGTCGCTGTTCCCAATGACCGCGCCGAGCGCTTCCGCGGCGGCCTCGTAACGCTGCTGGTAGTAGGCGTCATTCACCTTCACCCGGTAGACCTTGAGGGCGAAGAACCATTTGCACTTGTCCCTTCGGTCCACGGCCTTCTGAGTGGCTGTTCCACATGTCCTAGACCTCCGAGTACGAAATCTCGTGCGGCGGCGGCACGCCGGGCTCCGCTTTTGAGTCGATGGACACGATCTGCCACCGCGAGACTCCCGGCGGGTCGCTGTCTTTGACGCTCAGGTCCCGCCACCAGGCAAACCACCTGCCGAACAGGTAGACGACCTGGACGCCCGCGTCGTCGGGGCCGTGGTCGAGGAACCACTCGCCCTCTCGGATCGCTTCGGCGATTTCCTCGGTGGTCCAGGGCTCGAAGTAGTCCGCTACGTCACGAGGGAGTCACGGAACACCAGAAGGGCCACCGTGGCGATGCCCTCACTTGCACCTAAATCGTTTGCAGTGAATAACGTAGGCGTGGTGCGGCCGGGAGGACTCGAACCCCCGACCAAGAGTTTAGGAAACTCCTGCTCTTTCCACCTGAGCTACGGCCGCACGTGGCGATTATACGGCGGGGGCGTCCTCTCGCTCCTTCTCGCGGCCTACTCCGCCGCCTGCGGGGCATGGGCGAACTTCAGGATCGCCACGAAGACGACGCCGACGACGATGTTGCCGAAGGTGGTGATGGCGAGGAAGCGGCCGAAGTGGGCGATCGTCACCCCCTGGCCGGCGAAGACCCCCGCCAGCACTTCGACCGAGCCGGCGATCACGTGCGGGAGGTGGGAGAAGCCGATCGAGAAGGTCACCAGCCAGATGAAGAAGACCTGAGAGGCCCTTCGGCCACGGCTTGTACGTCCTGGGGATGGTTTGACACTTCAGTCCGTGCGCGCCCATACTTCTTGCGCCCTTACTGCGTGAAGATCTTGGGATGCCGACGAGCGCGATGATCAGACCGAGACAACGGAGATGGACGGCCGCGGTGTTTGCGGCCCTGGTGCCGCTGGCCCTGGTCGCGGCGGGCGACGACGGACACCCTCTGGGGAGCTTCGTTGCCATTGGGAAAAGCCGCCTGTGGGTGGAGAGCGAAGGCGCGGGCGCGGGCGCTCCGCTGGTGTTGATTCCCGGCGGGCCCGGACTGGCGCACGACTACTTCCATCCCTTCTTCTCGCAGCTGGCGGCGACCTCCCGCGTGATCTACTTCGACCCCGCCGGCCGGGGCCGCTCGGACGGCGTCGCGGCCTACACCTTCAGCCGCGACGTCGCGGAGCTCGAGGCGCTGCGCCAGGCTCTCGGGCTCCGCACCATGAGCCTCTTCGGCCACTCCTACGGCGGCATGGTGGCGGTGGCCTACGCGCTCCAGCACCCGGCCGCGGTGGAGCGCCTGATCGTCGCCGACACCCATTGGAGCGGCGCCTCCTGGCAGGCCAGCAACGACGCCTGCAACGCGCGCATCCGCAAAGAGCTTCTGGAGGTCTGGCAGCGCGTGACGGAGATGCGGGCGAAGGGGCTGAAATCGAACGGGCTGGGCGACGCCTACCGCACTCCGCCGGGGCTCTACTTCTTCTCGCGGAACCACCCCAAGGTCCCCGGCATGGCGCTCGCCGCGAACCCGGCTGTCTACTACGGCATCGCCGGCGACGATGCGGACTTCGAGTTGGGGGGCGAGCTCGCCCGGCTCGACTTCCGCCCCCGCATGAAGGATCTGAAGATGCCGGTGCTGGCCCTCGGCGGACGCCACGACCAGGTGGTGCCGGTCGAGCAGGCGCTGGCGGTGCCGGGGCAGGCGCCGCGGGGCGAGGTCCTGGTGCTCGAGCAGAGCGGCCACTTCCCGTTCATCGAAGAGACCGACGGCACCATGGCTGCGATCCGCCGCTTTCTGGCCGGCGGCAAGTGACCTCCTGACCTTCTAAGCCCACCCAACACAGCGTTTCTGCAGGTCGTGCCGGCCGCGGAGCAATTCAGAGTTCCACCGTGCATAGCACTTCAGCGTGCTTGGTTGGTGCTAGAATAATTTGTTACAGGCATATCTCGATTTGCGCTGTGACGTCCGGGCCGTGGCCCGTGAGCGTATTCCGTAAAGTGGGTTTCCGTCGAGACCGTATCGCCGCATGACCAGCAGCCATGTAGAAGAGGAGGCCGCCGCGCAGGGGGCGGAGGCCGGAGACGTCGTGACGGCGGGCTGCAGCTCGTTCGTCGAGCTGCTGCGCGCCCGCGCCGCCGCGGAGCTGCCCGGAAGCGGGTACCGCTTCCTTGCCGACGGCGAGGTCGAGGAGGAGAGCCTCAGCTTTGCCGAGCTCGACCGGCGCGCCCGCGCCGTCGCGGCCACTCTGCAGCGCCTCGCCGGCACGGGCGAGCGGGCGCTCCTGCTGTATCCGCCGGGGCTGCAGTTCCTGGTCGCGTTCTTCGGCTGCCTCTATGCCGGGATCGTCGCCGTCCCCGCCTATCCTCCCCGCCCGCGGCGCAGCCCGGACCGGTTGCGGGTCCTCCTCGCGGACGCCAGCCCCGCCCTCGTCCTCACCACCGGCGCGCTCGCCCGGCACGGCGCGGCCTGGGCGGCCGATCTGCCGGCGCTCGCCGCGGCGCGCTGGGTCGTCACCGACGGACCCTGGTCCACGCTGCCTGCCGCCTCGGCGCCGGAGGTCGTCGACGTGCCGCCGGAGGCAGCGGCCGATTGGCGGCCGCCGGAGCTCGGCCCCGGCACCGTGGCCTTCCTCCAGTACACCTCCGGCTCGACCTCGGCGCCGAAAGGGGTCGTGGTCAGCCACGGCAACCTCCTCCACAACCAGCTCCAGATGGAGAGCGCGTTCCGCGCCGGCGCGTCCTCGGTGGTGGTGAGCTGGCTGCCGCCGTATCACGACATGGGGCTCATCGGCGCCCTGCTGCAGCCGCTCTACGCCGGCGCCTCCTGCGTGCTGATGTCGCCTGCCGCCTTCCTGCTCAAACCGCTGCGCTGGCTGCAAGCGATCTCGCGCTACCGCGCCACCATCAGCGGCGGCCCCGACTTCGCCTACGCGCTGTGCGTGGAGAGGAGCTCTCCCGAGCAGCGGCGCGAGCTCGATCTGTCGTGCTGGGAGGTCGCCTTCAACGGCGCCGAGCCGGTGCGCGCCGCGACGCTCGACCGCTTCACGGCGGCCTTCGCGCCGCACGGTTTCCGCCGCGAGGCGTTCCAGCCCTGCTACGGGCTGGCGGAGGCGACGCTCCTGGTAGCCGGAGGCGGCGGCGCGCCGAGGGTCCTCACGCTCGCCGCCGGCCCGCTCGCCCGCCACCGCGTCGTGCCGCTCGAACCCGGCCAGCCCGACGCTCGCCAGCTGGTGGGATGCGGCCACACTCAGGGCGGCCAGCGGCTGACGATCGTCGACCCCGAGACGCTGGCGCCCTCTGCCGGTGGCGTCGTCGGCGAGATCTGGGTCGGCGGCCGCAGCGTCGCCCTCGGCTACTGGGGACGATCCGAGGAGAGCCGCGAGACCTTCGGAGCCTGCATCGCCGGGAGCGGCGAGGGACCCTTCCTGCGCACCGGCGACCTCGGGTTCCTCGCCGACGGCGAGCTGTTCGTCACCGGCCGCATCAAGGACCTCGTCATCCTGCGGGGGCGCAACCACTATCCACAGGACATCGAGGTTACCGCGGCGCGCAGCCATCCGGCGCTGCGCCCCGGCTGCTGCGCGGCGTTCGCCGTCGACGGCACGGCGGGCGAGGAGCTGGTGGTGGTGCAGGAGATCGCCCGCCACCGCGAGACCGACGCGGCGGCGGCCGCGGAGGCTATCCGCGCCGAGATCGTGGCGGAGCACGACGTCGCCCCGGCCGACGTCGTCCTGGTCCCCGCCGGCACCATCCCGAAGACCAGCAGCGGCAAGATCCAGCGCGCCGCCTGCCGGCGGCGCTACCTGGCGGGCACCCTCGAGGTCGTGCTGCAGAGCCCGATGGCCGCCGCGGTCCCCGATGCCGCTGTGGATGCCATGGCAGCCGTCCTGCCCGCTTCACGGGAGCTGCGCCAGGAGGTGGCCCGGGTGCTACGCCTGCCGGCGTCCGAGCTGCCCAGCGACCAGCCGCTGTCCCGGCTCGGCCTCGACTCCTTGACGGCTTTCGAGCTGGCGGCGCGGATCGAGGAGCGCTGGGGGCACCGGCTCTCGATGCCGTCGCTGCTCGGCGACTGCAGCTTGGACGACCTCGCCGGGGAGGTCGCGGAGCAGGGTTCCGGCGCGCCGCCGGCTCCCCCGCGTCCTTCTCTTGCTCTTGAGGAATCCGCCGGCGTTGCCGCCGCGCCGCTCTCGCACGGCCAGCGCGCCCTCTGGTATCTGCGCCAGCTCGCCCCGGCGAGCACCGCCTACCACCTCGCCGCCGCGGCGAGGATCGCCGGCGACCTCGACCGTCCCGCCCTCCGGCAAGCTTTCCAAGCGCTGCTCGACCGGCACCCGGCCCTGCGCTCCACCTTTACCGCGCAGGGAGGGGACGACCCCCTGCAGCAGGCGCCGGCGGGGGCGGAGATCGCCTTCGAAGAGTGGCCGGCAGACGATTGGAGCGAGCCGGAGCTGGTGCGGCGTCTGGCCGACGAGGCGGCGAGGCCCTTCGACCTCGAGCGGGGACCGCTCCTGCGCGTCGGCCTCGCCGACCGCGGCGGCGGAGCGCCCGTGCTGCTCGTCGCCTGCCACCACATCGCTGCCGACTTCTGGTCGTTGGCGGTCCTCGCGGAAGAGCTGGGGAAGCTCTACGAGGTCTGCCGCGCCGGGCTGCCGTTGGCGGCGGCCGGCCTCGGGCCGCTGCCGCCGCCGCCCGCCGTCCTGGCGGAGCGCCAAGAGCGCCGGCTGCAGGGTGGCGAGGGCGAGCGCCTGTGGGCGTTCTGGAGCCGGCAGCTGGCGGGTGCGCCGCAGGAGCTGGAGCTGCCGGCCGACCGCCCCCGGCCCCGCGTACAGGGCTGGCGCGGCGCGCGGGTGCGCTCGGCGCTGACGCCCGAGCTGACCGCCGGCCTCGGCGCTCTCGGACGGAGCTTGGGGGCGACGCCGTTCGCGGCCCTGCTGGGCGGCTTCCTGGCCCTCCTGCATCGCGTCTCGGGCCAGGACGACCTGCTGGTCGGCGTCCCGACGTCCGGGCGCGACGCCGCCGACCTCCCGCGCGCCGTGGGCTATCACGTCAACCCGATCGTCGTCCGCTCCACGGCGCCTGCCGGCTCCTCGTTCACGGATCGCCTGGCCGTCCTGCGGCAGACGCTGCTCGCCGCCTTCGCCCACCAGGATTTCCCCTTCGCGCTCCTCGCCGAGCGGCTGCAGCCGGTGCGCGACCCCGGGCGCGCGCCGTTGTTCCAGGCCATGATCGTCCACCATCAGACCCCGGCCTTCGCGCCCGCCGGCCTCGCGGAGCTCGCTCTCGGAGAGGCGGGGGCGCGCCTCGAGCTGGGCGCGCTCACCCTCGAGGGCGTGCCGCTGCCGGAGCGCAGCTCGCAGCTCGACTTGGCGCTCTTCGCGGCGACGGTGAACGGCCGCCTGGCGCTCCACCTGCAGTACGACTCCGACCTCTTCGACGCGGTCTCCGCCCGCCGCCTGCTCGCTCACCTGGAGGCGCTGCTCGCCGCCGCCGTGGCGGACCCCGCGAGGCCCGCCGAGTCGCTGCCGATACTGGCCGAGAGCGAGCTGCACCAGCTGGTGCGGGAGTGGAACTCGGCCTCATTCGAGCACGACCGCGAGCCGTGCCTCCACGACCTGGTGGCGGCGCAGGCGGCCCGCACCCCCGAGGCGACGGCCCTGGTGTGCGCTATGTGCGCTGGAGAACGGCTGAGCTACCGCGACCTCGTAGACAGCGCCGAGCGGCTGGCGGGTCACCTGCGCAGCCTCGGCGCCGGGCCGGAGGTGCGGGTCGCGGTGCTGGCGGAGCGCTCGCCCGAGCTGGTGATCGGCCTCCTCGCCGTGCTGTCGGCGGGGGCGGCGTACGTGCCGCTCGATCCCGGCTACCCGGCGGCCCGCCTCGCCTTCGCCCTCGACGACAGCCGGCCGCGGCTCCTGCTGACCCACCGGCGTCTGCTAGGCCGGCTGCCCTCCGCGGCAGGCCCGCCAGACTTCGACGTCGTCGAGCTCGACGGGCGCTGGTGGGAGAGCGCAACGCCGGCGGCCGCCGGTCCGGCCGCCCCTCCGGCTGCAACGGTGGCGCCCGGCAACCTCGCCTATCTCATCTACACCTCCGGCTCGACCGGCCGTCCCAAGGCGGTCGCCGTCGAGCACCGCAACGCCGTCGCCCTCTGCGCCTGGGCGGCCTCGGCGTTCTCGGCCGCGGAGCTGGCCGGGGTCCTGGCGGCGACCTCGATCGGTTTCGACCTCTCCGTCTTCGAGCTGTTCGCACCGCTCGCCTGCGGCGGCGCCGTGATCCTGGTCGACGACGTCCTGGCGCTCACCCGGCCGGACGGAGTGCCGGCGCAGCCGCCGGTGACGCTCGTCAACACGGTGCCCTCGTCGATGGCGGAGCTGCTGCGGGCCGGCGCGGTGCCGGCCTCCGTGCTCGCCGTCGCCCTGGCCGGCGAGCCGCTGCACGGCAGCTTGTTGCGCGCCATCCATGACGGCTGCGGCGCGCGGCGGGTCCTCAACCTGTACGGTCCGTCGGAAGACACCACCTACTCGACCTCGGCGGAGCTGGCGAGGGGCGAGGAGCGGCCGCCCATCGGCAGGCCGCTGGCCAACCGCGTCGCCCTCGTCCTCGACGTCCATCTCCATCCGGTTCCCATCGGCGTTCCCGGCGAGCTCTTCTTGAGCGGCGCCGGCCTCGCCCGCGGCTACTTCGGCCGGCCGGAGGCGACGGCGGAACGCTTCCTCCCGGATGGCGTCACCGGCCGGGCCGGGGAGCGTCTCTATCGGACCGGCGACCGGGCGCGCCTGCTGCCCGACGGCCGGCTCGACTTCCTGGGGCGGCGGGACCACCAGGTCAAGCTGCGCGGCTTCCGCCTCGAGCTGGGCGAGGTCGACGCCGTTCTCGCCGCCCATCCGGGCGTGCGAGCGGCGGTGACCTTGCTGCGCGACGACGGCGGCGAGCGC
>DATNKQ010000161.1:0-2765 GCA_035603315.1 Thermoanaerobaculia bacterium | reverse complement strand
CGCTCCGCCCGAGAGGACCTCGACCAGCGCGGGAAGGCAGTCGACCGCCCCCTCGAGCCCGCGCCAGAGGAGATCGCTTCGGCGAACGAGGCGCGCCAGATGGGCGGCCCCGGGACCCAGCTCGAGCACCCTCGCGCCGGCGGGGAGCTGCTCCATCCATGCCGCCAGCATCCGGTGGCTCGAGCCCCGGAAGTCCTTGAGGACGTAGCGATCGGTGGAAGAGGCGGAAATGCTGGCTCCCTTGGGGGTCGGGCCGGCAGGGCTGGACGGTGCGGAGGAGGACAATCCCGGCAAGTCGCGCGCACTCTATTGGAAACGGCAGTTCCTGTCGATGATAGGCTGCACCGACATCGGCTGCACCGACATCGGCTGCACCGACATCGGCTGCGCCGGCGGCCCGGAAATCCTCGTCCTTTCCTCTTCTCTCAGGTGCCCTGGACCCCTTGACCGCAGACGCCAAGCCGGAGGCGCTCAAGCTGAGCGTCGTCATCCCGGTCTACAACGAACGCTATCTCGTCCGGGAACTCGTCGCGCGGGTGCTGGCGGTCGAGGTCGCGGGCGTCCGCGAGGTCGAGATCGTCGTCGTCGACGACGGCTCGTCGGACGGCAGCCGCGACATCCTCCGTGAGATCGCCGCCGGCAGCCCCAAGGCGATCCGCTACATCGAGCACGAGCGCAACCGCGGCAAGGGGGCGGCGATCCGCACCGGCATCGCCGCCGCCACCGGCGACCTCATCGTCTTCCAGGACGCCGACCTGGAGTACGACCCGCGCGACTACGGGCGGCTCGTCCGCCCCTTCCTCGAGGACGGCGCCGACGTCGTCTACGGCTCGCGCTTCCTCCCCAGCGATCGCCGCCGCGTCCTCAGCCACCGGCACTCGCTGGGCAACCGCCTGCTGACGACGCTCAGCAACTGGTTCACCGACCTCGACCTCACGGACATGGAGACCTGCTACAAGATGTTCCGGGCTCCGCTCTTGAAGTCGATCCCCATCCGCTCCGACGACTTCGCCATGGAGCCAGAGTTGACCGCCAAGATCGCCAAGCGCGAGTGCCGCATCTTCGAGGTCCCCGTGAGCTACCTCGGCCGCACCTACCGCGAGGGCAAGAAGATCGGCTGGCGGGACGGCGTCAAGGCGCTATGGGCGATGGTCAAGTACTGGCTGGTGGACGACGTCTACGCCGAGGACGAGTACGGCTCCCACATCCTGCACAGCCTCGAGCGGGCGCGGCGCTTCAACCGCTGGATGGCGGAGGCGATCGCCCCCGCGATCGGCGCCCGGGTGCTGGAGATCGGCGCCGGCATCGGCAACATCACCAGCTGGCTCCTGCCACGCGACCTCTACGTGGCGAGCGACATCAATCCCCACTACCTGCACTACCTGCGCAACCTGTCCCTGGGCAAGCCTTACCTCGAGGTGGACCGCATCGACCTCGAGGACCCCGCCTGCTTTGAGCCCTGGCGGGAGAGGTTCGACACCGTCGTCTGCCTGAACGTCCTCGAGCACGTCCGCGACCCCCTGCTGTCGCTGCGCGACATGGCGAGCGTGCTGCGGCCGGGCGGCCGGCTGGTGCTCTACGTGCCGCAGGGCCAGCACCTGTACTCGAGCCTTGACGAGGTGCTGGGCCACCGCTGCCGCTACTCGCGCGAGATGCTGCAGGCGGAGCTCGAAGCGAGCGGCTTCGCCGTCGAGCGCTTCCAGGACTTCAACCACTTCGCCATCCCGGGGTGGTTCGTGAACGGCAGGGTCCTCAAGCGGCGGCACTTCAGCCGCCTGCAGCTCAAGATCTTCAACGTCCTGGTGCCCATCCTGAAGCGGCTCGATCCGCTGGTCCCCGGCCGCGGCCTGGGCATCATCGCCGTGGCCCGGCGGACCTCTAGGTGAGCCTCACCCGATGATAAACTGAGGACTCGCATATGAACCATATCCACCCGCTCCAGCCCATCGCTGTCATCGTTCTGGCGGCGATCCTCATCTACATGAATCGGAAGAAGTTCCTGCGGACCCCGCCGCCGGCGCCGGTGGTGCAAGCGAAGGCGGAGGATCCTCCCGAGGTGACCTACATGAAGCTGCGCCGGCAGGCGCTCGAGATGGATGCCGGGAGGTTCGGCGGCGCGGCCGAGGATCCACCCTACGGCGCCCTCATGGAGATGGGGATCTCGAACTCGGTGGTGACGCTGGCCTGCTTCGCCGACGGCGACGCCAGCGTCTACTACCGGACGGGTGGGGGAATGATCGGCGGCGTCGCCCACGAGAGCGTGCGCAAGGCGGCGAAAGAGTTCGTCACTCTGGCCCAGACGGCGCTCCCCAAGATGACCGCCGCGGCCGGCTCTCCCCTCCCCGGTCCCGACCGCGTCCGCTTCTACGTCCTGACGGCGCGCGGCATCTTCACGACCGAGACCGACCGGCAGGCGCTGGGCCAGCCGCAGAGCGAGCTGTCGACCCTCTTTTACAGCGGCCAGGGGGTCGTCACCCAGATGCGGCAGGTGCAGGAGCGGAAGTCTGCCGGGGCCGCCGAGAGCGCCGCGCCGAAGAGCTGAGGTCCGCGATCAGGTCCCGGCGTTCCCGCCGCCGAGCCCCAGCTCGCGGTAGAGCGCCTGCCATCGCGCCGCCACCTGCCGGGCGTCCGGCTCGGCGATGTGGGAGAGGGGGGAGAGGGGAGGGAGGACGGCCGTCCCGGCCAGCAGGGCGGCGACCGCCGCCGCCACGCCGGCGGCGCCCTCCTCCGGCGCGACCAGAAGGCCGCCCCCCTCGGCGCGGATG
>DATNKQ010000149.1:0-4732 GCA_035603315.1 Thermoanaerobaculia bacterium | reverse complement strand
CCAGGACACCCGCAATGTCAAGGCCGGCCTCCTGGGAATCGAGGACGCCCTCGCGGCCGCCGGCTGGCGGGTGCCGGTCGCCGTCTCGGCGACCATCGAGACCACCGGCACCATGCTGGGAGGCCAGGACGCCGAGGCTCTGGCGGTCTCGCTCCTCCACGCCGACCTGCTCTACGTCGGCCTCAACTGCGCCACCGGCCCCGAGCTCATGGCCGACCACCTGCGCACTCTCTCGGAGCTCTGCCGCACCCGCGTGGCGGTCGTCCCCAACGCCGGCCTCCCCGACGAGGAGGGGCGTTATTGTGAGGGCCCTGAGGTCTTCACCCGCGTCCTCGGTCGCTTCCTGGACGCCGGCTGGCTCAACCTGATCGGCGGCTGCTGCGGCACCACGGCGGCGCACGTCGAGGCGCTCGTCCGCCTGGCTGCCGGGCGCCCGCCCCGCCCCATCCCCCATCACCGACGGGCGCTCCTCTCCGGCCTCGAGGCGGTCGAGCTCAGCGCCGACAACCGGCCGCTCCTGGTCGGCGAGCGCACCAACGTCCTCGGCAGCCGCAAGTTCAAGCGGCTCATCCGCGAGGGGCAGCAGGAGGAGGCGGCCGAGGTCGGCCGGGCGCAGGTCAAGGCGGGGGCGCAGGTGCTCGACGTCTGCCTGCAGGACCCCGACCGCGAGGAGACCGCCGACGTCGAGGCCTTCCTCGACCGCCTCATCCGCCTCGTCAAGGTGCCGATCATGATCGACTCGACGGACGCCGCGGTCATGGAGCGGGCGCTCACCTACTGCCAGGGCAAGTCGGTCCTCAACTCGATCAACCTGGAGGACGGGCTCGTCCGCTTCGAGAAGGTGGCGCCGCTCGCCCGCCGCTTCGGCGCCAGCCTGGTGGTGGGGACGATCGACGAGAAGGGGATGGCGGTCACCGTCGAGCGCAAGGTCGAGGTGGCGCGGCGGAGCTACCAGCTGCTGACCGAGCGCTTCGGCATCGCTCCCGAGGACATCTGGTGGGACGCCCTCGTCTTCCCCTGCGGCACCGGCGATCAGGCCTATCTGGGGTCGGCGGCGCAGACGATCGAGGGGGTGCGGGCGTTGAAGGAGCTCTTCCCGGACACCCGCACCGTCCTCGGGGTCTCGAACGTCAGCTTCGGCCTGCCCGACGCCGGGCGCGAGGTCCTGAACTCGGTCTTCCTCTACCATTGCACCCGCGCCGGCCTCGACGCCGCCATCGTCAACACCGAGAAGCTGGCGCGCTATGCCGACATCCCGGAGGAGGAGCGGCGCCTCGCCGAATCGCTCATCTTCCTGGCCCTGGGCGACGTCGCCGCCGGCGAGCAGGCGGTGGCCGAGTTCACCGCCCACTTCCGCGGCCGCAGCGCTACCGCCGGCAAGAAGCCGCGCTCCGAGATGCGGCTCGAAGAGCGCCTGTCGCGCGCCGTCGTCGAGGGCTCGAAGGAGGGATTGATCGCCGACCTCGACCTGGCTCTCGCCGATGCGCGCTGGCCCAATCCGCTCGACGTCATCAACGGCCCGCTGATGGCCGGCATGGGCGAGGTCGGGCGCCTCTTCAACGACAACCAGCTCATCGTCGCCGAAGTCCTGCAGAGCGCCGAGGTGATGAAGGCCGCCGTCACCTACCTCGAGCCGCACATGGAGAAGAAGGCGGACGGCTCGGGGCGCGGCAAGGTGCTCCTGGCGACGGTCAAGGGCGACGTCCACGACATCGGCAAGAACCTGGTCGACATCGTCCTCTCGAACAACGGCTTCACGGTGGTGAACCTGGGGATCAAGGTCCCCTCGGAGCGCCTCATCCAGGCGGTGCGCGAGCACCAGCCGGACGTCATCGGCCTCTCGGGGCTCCTCGTCAAGAGCGCGCAGCAGATGGTCCTCACCGCCGGCGACCTCTCCGCCGTGGGGATCGAGACGCCGCTCCTAGTGGGCGGCGCGGCGCTCACCCGGCGCTTCACCCACCGGAAGATCGCCGCCGCCTACGGCGGCCTCTGCACTTACGCCAAGGACGCCATGCACGGCCTGAAGCTGGTCGAGAGGCTGACCGACGGAGCCGGCCGGCTGGAGCTCGAGCAGGAGGTGGCGGACCTCATCGCCAGCGACTCCGCGGTGGCGCCGGAGCCGGCGGAAGCCGCTGACCAAGCGCCGCCCTCGCGGGCGGCGGTGCGGCGCGACCTCCCGGTACCGGCCCCGCCCGACCTCGACCGCCACGCCCAGGTGCTCGACCTCGACCGCGTGTGGCAGTTCCTCAACCCGCAGATGCTCTACGGCAAGCACCTGGGGTTGAAGGGCGCCATCCGCCAGCTCGAGGCCCAGGGGGATCCCAAGCTCGCCAAGCTGATGGCGTTGATCGAAGAGCTCAAGGAGGTCGCCCGGAGCGGCGGCATGCGGGCGAGCGGCGTCTGGCGCTTCTTCCCCGCCGCGGGGGAGACCGAGCGCCTGACGCTCTTCGACCCCGACAGCGGCGAGCCAGCGGCGGTCTGGGACCTGCCGCGCCAGGAGCGGCCGGAAGGCCTCTGCCTCGCCGACTATTGCCTGCCCGGCGACCATGTCGCCCTCTTCGTCGTCACCGCCGGGGAGGGGGTGCGCGAGCGGGTGGAAGAATGGAAGCGGCAGGGCGAATACCTGAAGAGCCACGCCTTCGCCGCCCTGGCGCTGGAGACTGCAGAGGCCGCGGCCGAGCACCTCCACTGCTGCTTGCGCTCCGTCTGGGGTTTCCCCGACCCTCCCGGCACCACCCGCGAGGACCGCCTCGGCGCCCGCTATCGCGGCAAGCGGTACAGCTTCGGCTACCCCGCCTGCCCCGACCTGGCGATGCAGCGCCAGCTCTTCGCCGCCCTCCGCCCCGAGGAGATCGGCGTCGAGCTCACCGAAGGCGACATGATGGATCCCGAAGCCACCGTCTCCGCCCTCGTCTTCCAGCACCCGGACGCGCGCTACTTCGCGGTGTAACGGCGACGGCTGCGGCGGCGCCTACATCCGCGAAGGGAGGGGCTATATGCGTGTCACCTTGGATGAGCGGTCGGACCTCTTGAGCATCGTGCTGAACGATCACCGGATCACCGGCAG
Source organism: Thermoanaerobaculia bacterium (assembly GCA_035603315.1). GTDB lineage: Bacteria > Acidobacteriota > Thermoanaerobaculia > Multivoradales > UBA5704 > DATNKQ01. Next base: position 1,665 of record DATNKQ010000149.1, on the reverse strand, counting down.
AGACAGGGAGAACCCCGGTGTCGTCCTCGAGTACGACCGCAGCGGCGGTCTCGTCGCGATCCAGATCCGCGACGCCTCGCGATGGGTGGAGCGACCGAACGACCTGGTCTACCAGCTCGTCGCCGTCCCTGACGGGAAACGCTACTCGCCTAGCCGGCGGGGCGGCAGCGCCTACGCCCCCTCGGAAGCGTGACCGCCGCCAGGGCCATCTTGGTCTCCTCTTCTCAGGTTATCTGATAGCGTCGCTTTCTTGAGCGGCAAAACGGTCCGCGCGGTCGCTGCAGCGTATCCTTAGGGGCCGGGAGGTTCGGCGCATCCCGGAGGTGGGGCCTTGGCCCTCTTGCACGAGCAGATCGAAGGCAAGTACGAGATCCTCGAGAAGATTCGCGAGGGGGGGATGGGCGCCATCTACAAGGTGCGCCACCGCCTCCTCGACGAGGTGCGGGTGGTCAAGGTCATCCGCTCGCACTCGGCGCCTGGCAGCGGCGCCGGCGAGCGCTTCCTGCGCGAGGCGCGGGCGGCCATCCGCCTGCGCCATCCCAACATCGCCGTCCTCCACGACTTCGCCGTCGACGCCGACGGCAACGCCTTCATCGTCATGGAGTTCATCGACGGCTGGACGCTCCTCGAGGTGCTCTCGGGCTACGGCCCGCCGCCTCTCCCCCTGGCCCTCGAAATTGCCCGCCAGGCGCTGAAGGCCCTCGCCTACCTGCACCGTCAGAAGATCGTCCACCGCGACATCTCGCCCGACAACCTGATGCTCACCCGCGACGTCGACGGGCTGCCCCTGGTCAAGCTCATCGACCTGGGAATCGCCAAGGCGCTGGAGGGAGGCGACGGGCTGACGACCACCGGCAGCTTCCTCGGCAAGCCGCGCTACGCGGCTCCCGAGCAGTTCGGGGGCACCGGCCTGGACGTCCGCAGCGACCTCTACTCCTTCGGGGTCGTCTTCTACGAGCTGCTGACCGGCCGCTGTCCGATCTCCGGCCAAGACCCGCCGTCCTACATGGCGGGCCACCTGCTGCGGCCGCCGCTCGACTTCGCCTTGAGCGATCCCGACGGCAGCCTCCCCGACGACCTTCGCGAGATCGTGCTCCAGGCCCTCGCCAAGAAACCGGAGGAACGGCTGGGGAGCGCCGACGAGCTGGCCCGCGCCGTGCAGTCCGTCCACGCGCGCTTCCCCTTCTCCGCCCGCGACCTCGACGCCATGCTCGGCGTCCTCCTGCCGCTCGCACCGATCCACGAGGCCTTCGCACCGGCCGCGCCGGGCTCGACCCAGGACCGCCTCGACTGGCAGTTCGCGATGAACGAGACGCCGCCGCCGGAGTCGCGCACCGAAGCGACGCCGAGCCCCGGAGACGCCGACCTGCAGGCGATGGAGACCCGTATCCTGCGCGCAGCTCTGCCGCCTCCCCCCAAGCCCGATCGCGCAGCCATCCTCATGGGCCCCGCCGAAGGGGAGGAAGAGCTCTCGCTCGACGCCACCTGGGCCACCCGTCCCTGGCGACGGCCGAGCGGGCTGCCCGTCACCGCGCCGGCCGCGCCGCCCGCTCCGATAATGGTGGAGTTGCCGCCGGTGCGCCGCCGCCTGCTGCCGCTCGCCGCCGGCCTCGTTTTGGCCGCCGTGGCGCTGGGCAGTGGGATCGGCTGGTACCTGCGACAGGG
>DATNKQ010000111.1:0-15686 GCA_035603315.1 Thermoanaerobaculia bacterium | reverse complement strand
GGTGTCTCCGCGAAGGGCGGCGCGATGGGCGGCCAGCCTGCCGATCGCGCGGATCCGCTCCAGCACTTGGACGGCCGCGGTAGCCCAAATTCTCTGCACGATGTCGTCGGTGATAGCGTCGTAGTAGAGCTCGCGCAGGGCCAGGGTAGCCTCTTGCGAGATGCGCACGGTCCCCGTCCCCTGGCCGAAGGCGACCCAGATCTGCGCCATGACCCCATCCCGACTGTAGCTCATGAAACTCCTCCCCGCAGGCCGGGGATTTCGGTCAGATCCTTCTAAAATGATATCGGGCGGGAAAGGAAAGGGTCAAGGCGGCGAGTCCGGGCGCCTGCGGGAGAGAGCGCCCGGACTCGTGAAATCAGTACTTGACGCTGCAGCCGTAAGGCTTGGTGACTGCGGGATCGGGCGTCTTACCGGCTGCCTCGGCGGTGAGGCCGGAGCCCACGTAGTTGCTGCGTTGGGCCTTCGTCTTGCGGCCGCCGGGATCGTCGTCGATCGCCCCGTTGTAGGCGAGCCGGCCCTGGGCGTCGACGATGAACATGTGAGGCGTCGTCCGGGCCCCATAAGCGTGGCCCACCGCCCCTGATTCGTCGTACAGCACGGGATAGTCGATGCCGTACTTCCGATCGTAGGCCTGATGCTCGGCAGGAGTCAGGTAATTGCTGCTCTGGGGGCTGGTGCTGTTGATCGCCAGCCAGACGACCTCGCCGTGCTGGTGCGCCAGCTCGGTCATGGTGCCTTCCCGCGCGTGGCGGTTCGAGACCGGGCAGTTGGGGTTGATCCACTCGAGGACCACGATCTTGCCCCGGTAGTCGGCGAGCGAGTGGGTCTTGCCGTCGACGGCTTTGAGGGTGAACGGCGGTGCCGCCTCGCCCACGGTTGCGGCGGCGCGGGCGGCCGGCGCGGCGCCAAGCAGGCTCGCGGCAAGCAGGACGAGCGTGGCGGAGAACGTCCGGGTACGCATGGGATACCTCCTTTGTGGTTGAGCTCCCGTAGCCGCCGCGAGCTCGCTCACGGCGGCCCTTCTAGCTTATCCCTCCTCCCAGCATGTCGCAGCCAGCTCAAGAGCGCCAGAACGAGGAGCGCGAGCTCGACCAGGGCCAAGCGCTCGGCGCCGACCACGAGGGAGAGGGCGTAGAGGAGCCAGACGGTCCCCGCGCAGGCGGCGAACCCCAGCGCCGTACGGAGATCCTTGTGGCCCTTGCGCGGCAGAAGGGGAATCTCCATCAGGCCCCAGAGACCGAGGGCGAGAAGGGTAGAAAGGAAGGCCAGGGCGATGAGGAGGCTCGCCGCCCTCGGCCCGCGGGCGAAGGCGGCGAGCGGCCGGGCGATGCCGGAAGGAGGGAGGGCGGCCTCAAGGGCGACGGTCCGCCGAGCCTCCACACTGAGAGTCTCCATCGGCCGGCCGATTCGGGCGAGACCGGTCACAGTCCAGGCGAATGTGGTCGCCGGTGGCAGGAGGGTGGCCTGGCGGCGGGAGAGAGGCACCCGGAAGCTCATACCGCCGGGAATGCTTTCGACCCGCGGCCGCCCGCAATCGAATTGGTCGTTGGTCTCCAGGAAGAGGTCGGAGCCGAGCGGATCCGCCGCCACCCCTCGCAGCCGGACGGTGAGAGCCAGCGCCCGCCCTCCTCCCCCGCTCTCGAAGGCGGTCTCGGCGGCAACCTCGGGCAGGCTCTCGGCGGGCTGGGGGAGGCGCTTCCACCAGGCCGCGATCAGCGGGGCCGTTTCGGGGTCGGGCCGCGGCTCGCCCACCGGCTGGGTGACGCCGAGAGCGCTGCGATAGGGGATGCAGTCGACCTGGCAAACCAGATAATCGACGTCGGCCGTCCACTGGAGGGGTTCATGGCTCGCTATTGCCGCCGCGCGGAGCCGCGCTCGCACGGGATAGACCACTTCACGTTCGTACCCAAAGGCGACGAGGCCGCCGGGGAGCTCGAAACGGCGCGGGGCCGGCCACAGGATCTCCGCGCCGGCCAGCCCCCGCCCGGAGAAGCTCGCCGTCGGCGGGTATCCGGCGTCGCCGCTGTTCTTCCAGTAGACGTGCCAGCCGGGCCGCAGCCGGAAATGGAGCCCGAGGCGGATCTCGGTAGCCGCCGCCGGCGCCACCTGCCAGGGCGTGATCAGCCGCACGGCCGACGGCCCGTTCATCGCCCAGCCGCCGGCAGCGGCAAGCGCGGGCTCCGGGACCAGGAGCAAAGTCGACAACAGCAGGTGGATCGACGCGAGCCGCATACCTAGAAGAGAGTACCAATTCCCCAGAAGCCCTCCCCATGAGCCGCCAGGACCCGCCGCACGAAGGGATGCGCGGCTACAATCATCGCCGCCATGCGCGTCTTCTTCACCAACTTGGGCTGCAAGCTGAACCAGGCGGAGGTCGAGGCGATGACCCGCCGGTTCCGGGAGGCCGGCCACTTGGCCGTCAGCTCGCTCGCCGTGGCCGACCTCCACGTCGTCAACTCCTGCACCGTGACGGGGGCCGCTGCGCGCTCCTCGCGCAAGTCCGCGCGCGGCGGCGGGAGGATGAATCCGCGCCTGCGCACCGTGCTGACCGGCTGCTATGCCACCGCGGAGCCGGCGGAGGCCGCGCGGCTCGCCGGCGTCGACCTGGTGGTTCCGAATCGCGACAAGGACCGGCTGCTGGAGCGGGTGCTGGAGGCCTTCCCCGAGGCGGCGGACGAGACGTCCACCATCCCCTGCTCCCAGTTGGACCTCGGCCATACCCGCGCCCTGGTCAAGGTCGAGGACGGCTGCGACATGCGCTGCGCCTTCTGCATCATCCCGTCGACCCGCGGCCGGCAGCACAGCCGGCCGGCCGCGGAGGTGGTCGCCGAGGTGCGGAGCCGGGTCGCCGCCGGCTACCGCGAGGTGGTCCTGACCGGCGTGCAGATCTCGGCCTGGCGCTCGCACGCCGCCGGCGGGGCCGAGCGCCTGCCCGAATTGGTGCGGGCCGTCCTCGAGAGTGGGGGGGCGCCCCGCCTGCGCTTGACCTCGATCGCACCCTGGGAGCTTGACCCGCGCCTGCTCGACCTCTTCGCCGACCGCCGGCTCTGCCGCCACCTCCACCTCTCGCTCCAGAGCGGGTCGGCGGCGACGCTCCGCCGCATGCGGCGCCCTTACGACCCCGACCGCTACGCCGCCCTCCTGGACCGTGTCCGCGCGGCCATTCCCGGGGTCGCCGTCACCACCGACGTCATCGTCGGGTTTCCCGGCGAGACGCCGGCCGAGTTCAGGGAGAGTCTGGCCTTCGTCGCCGCCATAGCCTTCGCCCGCGTCCACGTCTTCCCGTACTCGGCCCGCGCCGGCACGGAGGCCGCCGACCTGCCGGACCAGGTGGCAGCGGCGGAGAAGCGGGAGCGCATGGCGCAGATGCTCGCCGTTGCGGAGGCCGCCGAGCGCGAGTTCCAGAGCGCCAGCCTGGGGCGGCGCGAGACCGTCCTCTGGGAGCGCCCCCGGGACGGCCTTGCCCATGGCCTCACCGGCAACTACATCCGGGTCTTCAGCCGCACCGCGGACGACCTCTGGAACCGCTTCGTGCCGGCCGACCTGGTCGCCCTCTGCGCCGGCGGGGTGATGGGCGAGGTGGCCGGCGCAGGATTGTGCTAGAAAAGGCGTCCATGTTCGTCGCCGCTGCCGTCCAGCTCACCTCGACGTCCGACGAGGGGGCCAACTGGGAGAGCGCCCGCACCCTGGTGGAGCGCGCCGCCGGGCTGGGCGCCCAGCTCGTCGTCACCCCCGAGAACACCAATTACCTGGGACCTCACGAGGAGAAGGTCCGGCGGGCGGAGCCGCTCGACGGCGCGACCTGCGGCCGCTTCGCCGAGTTGGCGCGGCGCCTCGGCATCCATCTGCTTCTCGGCTCCTTCAACGAGCGGAGCGACGAGGCGTCCCGCTGCTACAACACCAGCGTCTTCTTCGCGCCCGACGGCGGCATCCTCGCTACCTACCGGAAGATCCACCTCTTCGACGTCGACATCCCGGAGGTGCGCTTTGCCGAGTCGGCTACGTGCAAGCCGGGAGCGGAGGCCATTGTGGTCCCAACCCCCCTGGGGACACTGGGCCTGTCGATCTGCTACGACCTCCGCTTCACCGAGCTCTACCAGCAGCTGACCGAGCGCGGCGCCGAGATCCTCGCCGTCCCCTCGGCCTTCACCCTGGCAACCGGCAAGGACCACTGGGAGCCGTTGCTCCGCGCCCGCGCCATCGAGAACCAGTGCTACGTCATCGCCGCAGCCCAGCACGGCAGGCACGACGACGGCGGCCTGCGCGAGAGCTGGGGGCACGCCATGATCGTCGACCCCTGGGGCTTGGCCGTGGCCGTCGCCTCGGACGGCCCGGGGCTGGCGCTGGCCGAGATCGACCTCGAGCGGGTGGCGCGGATCCGCCGCTCGATGCCGGTCCAGCAGCACCGCCGCCTGTAGCCCCAGGACCGCCGCCACAGGGCGATTTCGTGGAATGACCGCAGCTCCCCTTTCTGTTAGGGTTCGAGGAGAAGTTCCGTCTCCCTACCGCCGGAGCGAGAGCATGTCCGACCTCGATCTCTTCCATCCCGCCGTCGCCTCCTGGTTCGAGAAGCGGTTCGGCGCCGCCACCGAGCCGCAGGCCCGCGCCTGGCCGGCGATCATGGCCGGCCGGCACACGCTGATCGCCGCCCCCACCGGGTCGGGCAAGACCCTGGCGGCGTTCCTCTCGGCGATCGACGGCCTGGTTCGTCGGGGGTTGGCGGGCGAGTTGGAGAAGGCGGTGCAGGTGGTCTACGTCTCCCCCCTGAAGGCGCTCTCGAACGACGTGCGGAAGAACCTCGAAGAGCCGCTCGCCGGCATCCGCTCTGAGCTCGCGGCGATGGGCCTTCCGGAGATCGACATCCGTACTCTGGTGCGGACCGGCGACACCCCCGCGAGCGAGCGCGCCGCGATGACCCGGCGGCCGCCCCATATCCTCGTCACCACCCCGGAGTCGCTCTACATTCTCCTCACTAGCGAAGGGGGACGGCGCATTCTCAAGACGGCGCGGACGGCGATCGTCGACGAGATCCACGCGGTGGCCGACGACAAGCGGGGATCGCACCTGGCGCTCACCCTCGAGCGGCTGGAGGAGCTGGTCGGCGAGACCGGCGGCGGCCTGACCCGGATCGGGCTCTCGGCAACCCAGCGACCGATCGAGACGGTGGCCCGCTTCCTGACCGGTGCGCGCGCCGGCGTCGAGTGCGAGATCGTCGACGTCGGCCACCGGCGGGCGATGGACCTGGCCGTTGAGCTGCCGCGCTCGCCGCTCGAGGCAGTCATGTCGGCCGAGGTCTGGCAAGAGGTCTACGACCGCCTGGCGGAGCTCATCCGCCAGCATGGCACGACCCTCGTCTTCGTCAATACCCGGCGGCTGGCCGAGCGCGCTACCCGCCACCTGGCCGACCGTCTGGGAGACGAACGGGTGGCCTCCCACCACGGCAGTCTCGCCCGGGACCAGCGGCTGGAATCGGAGCGCCGGCTCAAGGCGGGGGAGCTCAAGGCCCTGGTCGCCACCGCATCGCTCGAGCTGGGGATCGACATCGGCGTCGTCGACTTGGTCTGCCAGATCGGCTCGACGCGATCGATCTCGACCCTCCTGCAGCGGGCCGGGCGCTCCGGCCATCAGCTCTCGGGTCTTCCCAAGGGGAGGATCTTCCCCCTCACCCGCGACGAGCTCATCGAATGCACGGCCCTGGTCGATGCAGTCCGCCGCGGCGAGCTCGACCGGCTGATCGTCCCCGAGCGACCGCTCGACATCCTCGCGCAGCAGATCGTCGCCGCCGTGGCCTCCCGCGAGTGGCGAGAAGACGAGCTCTACGGGATGGTGCGGCGCGCCTACCCCTATCGCGACCTCGCTCGCGCGGACTTCGACGAGGTGGTGACCATGCTGGCCGAAGGGTTCGCCACCCGCCGCGGCCGGCGCTCCGCCCATCTCCATCACGATGCCGTCAACGGCCGGCTGCGGGCCCGCAAGGGCGCCCGCCTGGCGGCCATCACTTCCGGCGGCGCCATTCCCGACGCCGCCGACTACCGCGTGGTGCTGGAGCCCGCGGGGACGTTCATCGGCACCCTCAACGAAGACTTCGCCGTCGAGAGCCTGGCGGGGGACGTCTTCCAGCTTGGCAACGCCTCCTGGCGCATCCTCAAGATCGAGCAGGGGCGGGTGCTGGTCGAGGACGCCAAGGGGCAGCCGCCGTCGATTCCCTTCTGGCTGGGTGAGGCGCCGGGCCGGACCGACGAGCTGTCGGCCGCGGTGTCGCGCCTGCGGCAGGAGGTGGCGGCGCGCCTGGACGAGGGCGGCCTGGCGGCGGCCATGGACTGGCTGGTCACGGAGACCGGCCTGGCGCCCGAGGGAGCGCGGCAGATCGTCGACTATCTGGCCGCCTCGCGCGCCGCCCTGGGCCTCCTGCCGAGCCAGAGCGCGATCGTCGCCGAGCGCTTCTTCGACGAGGCGGGGGACATGCACCTCGTCCTCCACTCGCCGTTCGGCAGCCGCATCAACCGTGCCTGGGGCCTGGCTCTCCGCAAGCGCTTCTGCCGCACCTTCAACTTCGAGCTCCAGGCGGCGGCGTCCGAGGACGCCATCGTGCTGTCGCTGGGGCCGACCCACAGCTTCCCGCTCGCGGACGTCTTCCACTTCCTGCACTCGAAGTCGGCGCGGGAGGTCCTCGTCCAGGCCCTCCTGGACGCCCCGATGTTCCCTGTCCGCTGGCGCTGGAACGCCGGCCGGGCGCTTGCCCTCCTGCGCTTCCGCGGCGGCCGGCGGGTGCCGCCGCGGCTGCAGCGGCAGGAGTCCGAGGACCTCATCGCCGTCGTCTTTCCCGACCAGCTCGCCTGTCTGGAGAACATCGTCGGCGAGCGCGAGATCCCCGATCACCCGCTGATCCAGCAGACGCTCCACGACTGCCTGACCGAGGCGATGGACGTCGAGGGCCTGGAGCGGCTGCTCGCCGCCATAGAGAACGGGGAGATCGAGCTCGTGGCCCGCGACCTCACCGAGCCCTCGCCGCTGGCGCACGAGATCCTCAACTCGCAGGTCTACACCTTCCTGGACGACGCCCCGCTGGAGGAGCGGCGCACGCAGGCGGTCTTCACCCGCCGCTGGCTGGACCCGGAGACCGCCGGCGACCTGGGCGCCCTCGACCGTGCCGCCGTCGATCGCGTGCGCGAGGAGGCCTGGCCGGAGGCGCGGGACCCCGACGAGCTCCACGACGCCCTGACCACGATGGGCTTCCTCACCGCCGGGGAGGGGAGGCGGTCGGGCTGGGAGGGCCACTTCCTGGCGTTGGGTGCCGACCGCCGTGCGGCGGCATTGACTCCAGCAGCAAGCGCGCCGGGCGCCCCCGGCGACGGGTCCGATCTCTGGGTGGCGGCCGAGCGCCTGCCCCAGCTCGCGGCCGTCTTCGGCAGCTTGACGCCGCACCCGCCGATCGTCGCCCCCGAGCGACTCGCCGCCCGCGCCTGGAGCCGCGAGGAGGCGCTCGTCGAGCTGGTGCGCGGTCGCCTGCAGGGGCTCGGGCCGGTGACGATCCCGGGCCTGGCGGCGAGCCTCGGCCTGCCGGCGGTGAAGATCGAGGCCGCGCTCCTCGCCTTGGAAGGAGAAGGGTTCGTCCTCCGTGGCCGGTTCACCCCGGGGCCGCCGTCCCCAGACCTCGAATGGTGCGAGCGGCGGCTGCTCGCCCGCATCCACCGCTACACGCTCGACCGCCTGCGCCGTGAGATCGATCCCGTTCCCCAGGCGGACTTCCTGCGCTTCCTCTTCTCCTGGCACCGCCTGGAGGGCGACGAGCGCCCAAAGGGACCGGAGGCCCTGGCGGCGACGCTGGCGCAGCTCGAGGGCTTCGAGGCCGCGGCGGCGGCATGGGAGGGCGAGATCCTGCCGGCGCGCTTGGGCGACTACGATCCCGTGTGGCTCGATGCCCTCTGCCTCGCCGGCCGCGTCGTCTGGGGCCGGCTGGCGCCGGCGCAGACGCCGGAGGGACGGCGCTCGGGACCCGTGCGGGCGACGCCGATCGCCCTCCTCGGCCGCCAAGAGCTGGCCGGCTGGCGCGAGATCTCGCCCGGCCTCCCGGGGACGTCGGCCGCCGAGCTCGAGCTGTCCGGCGGCGCGCGGGCCGTCCACGACTTCCTGCGCCAGCGCGGCGCCTCGTTCTTCGCCGAGGTCGCCGCCAGCACCGGCCTCCTCAACACGCAGGTCGAAGAGGCGCTCTCCGAGCTGGTGGCCTGGGGGCTGGCGACCGCCGACAGCTTCACCGGCCTGCGCGCTCTCCTGGTGCCCTCCAACCGGCGCCCGCCGATCGATCGCGCGGGGCGGCCGGGAGGCGTCCGGCGCAAGGGATCGGTCGCCGTCTTCGGCATGGAGAACGCCGGCCGCTGGTCGCTGCTGCGAACGGACGGTGGGGCGGAAGCCGTCGCGGCGGCCGCGACGGCTTCCGCTGGGCCAGTCGAGCAGGTGGCCTGGACGCTCCTGCGCCGTTACGGGGTCGTCTTCCGCCGGCTGCTGGAGCGCGAGACCCTGCTCCCGCCCTGGCGCGACCTTCTCCGCGTCTACCGCCGGCTGGAGGCGCGCGGCGAGATCCGCGGCGGCCGCTTCGTCTCCGGCTTCTCCGGCGAGCAGTACGCGCTGCCGGAGGCGGTCGGCCGCCTGCGCGCGGTGCGCAAGCAGCCGGGTCGCGGCACCCTCGTCTCGGTGAGCGCCGCCGACCCTTTGAACCTGGTCGGCATCGTCACCCCGGGTACGCGCGTCGCCGCCCTCGCCGCCAACCGCATCCTCTACCGCGACGGCGTCCCCATCGCCGTCTACGAGGGCCGCGAGGCCCGCTTCCTCGTCGACCTCGACGCCGCCACCCGCTGGCAGGCCAACACCGCCCTCGTCCGCCGCACCGTCCCGCCCCAGCTTCGCGCCTACCTGGGGAAGTCAGCGTGAATCGGTAGCAGGGCTCACCGCGTATACTCTGGCCATGAAAGCCAAGTCCGTCCGCGTCGACTTGCCGGAAGAAGCGCTGCGGGGACGCTCGTGGGATGCCCAGGCGATCGCCCGGGACCTGCGCCTGCTCTGGCTTCTCGAAGAGGTCCGGGCCCGGCGGCTGGGTTTCGCCAAGGCGGCCGAGCTGGCGGGCGTCCCGCAGGCGAAGTTCCTCGGGCTGATGGGTCAGCACAACATTACCCCGTTCGATTACGACGCCGACGAGCTGGTCCTCGAATTTCGACGCGACGGGTGATCGTCGTCGCTGACGCCGGACCCATCATCCATCTCAGTTTGGTGAACAAGGCGAACCTGTTCGCCCTCCTTTATCGCTGGGTCCTGGTGCCGACGGAGGTGTATGAGGAAGTCGTCGTGGCAGGCGCAGGCCTGCCGGGCAGCCTCGAGCTCGCGCAGGCAACTTGGAGCGAGATCGTCGCAGAACCTGTAGAAGAAGATGTTGTCCCGGGCCTGAAGGCTCAGCTAGGCGCCGGCGAAGCGGCGGCTATCTTCCACGCGATCACGCGCAGAGCAGATCTCATCCTCTCGGACGATCGCCAAGCTCGGAAGGCGGCTCGAAACCTGAGCTTTCGAGTGAAGGGCACACTGGGGATTCTTCTCGAGGCGAAACGGCGCGGCCATGTCGTCGAGGTGGCGCCCTCGCTGGTGGAACTCCGGTCGAGAGGGACCTGGATTTCGGACGAGTTGATGGCGAGAGTCCTCCTGGAAGCTGGCGAGAGAGAGCCTGGGTGAGCGGACCGGATGACCGCCTGCTACCTCATCCGCACCCATCGCGATCCGGAGCAGATCTACCGGCTGGTGCGGGCCATCAAGGGGTCGAGCCCGGAGGCGCTGGTCGTCCTCTGCCACGACTCGACCGGCTGCCGGCTGGATCTCTCTCCCCTCCGCGACCTCTCGCAGGTCTCTCTCTTCACCTTCGAGGGCGCCGTCCGTCGCGGCGGGTTCGCCATGATCGAGACCTACTTCCTGGCGATCGAGTGGCTCCTGGGGAGGGGCGCGGACTTCGATTGGCTGATCTATCTCTCCGGGCAGGACTACCCCACGCGGCCGGCCGCCGAGATCGAATCCTTCCTGGCGACGACGGAGTACGACGGGTTCATCCGCTATTGGGATATCCGCTCGGAGAAGGGACCATGGGGCGCCAGCCGGCGCGGCTTCTGGCGCTATCACTACCAGTACTACACCCCGCCGCCCTGGGTACGCCCTCTGCTCCGCGGCCTCCGCTGGATCAACGGCCTCCAACCCTGGATCCACCTTTACCTCACCTATGGCATCCAGGTGGGCGTGCGGGCGGGGACGGTCCCCTTCGACGACCGGCTCGTCTGCTACGCCGGCCTGCAGTGGAACGCGCTATCCGCGAGCTGCGTTCGGTACCTGGCCGAGGCCTTCCGCGCCAACCCTCGGCTGATCGACTACTACCGCCGCACGATCCTTCCGGACGAGTCGCTCCTGCAGACCCTCCTCGTCAACAGCGGGCGGTTCCGGCTCTGCCCGGACGACAAGCGCTACTACGATTTCTCCGGCAGCCGCGACGGCCATCCGCGGGTGCTGACCGTCGACGATTATCCGCGCCTCGTGAGCGGCGACTTCCACTTCGCCCGCAAGTTCGATCCCCGACGGGACAGCCGTATCCTGGACCTCCTGGACGCCCGGATAGCCTCACCGGCGGCGTATTGAGGCAATTTGGCCATGCCGCGACATTTCGTCTCTCGCGACTGGTTTCAGGGGCGGAATGCCCGCCTTTGGAAGTAGGCGGTCCGTTGACTGCGACAGAATGCCCCAAGGCGCCGCGACACGTTGTCCTGGCGATGGCCGCGCTCTATTGGTAACGTCTATGAAACAAGATAGTTACGGCTTCGGGTCGGAGATGGTGACGGGTTGGCAGACCGCTTGCGGAAGGGCGGGTCAGAGGGGAGGATCGCCATGCTACAATCGATTCGCAAGCACGCCGCCATCCCACATGTGCCCGTCAAGCTCCTGCTGTCCTTGGGCACACTGACCAGCTTCGCGGTGCTGCTGACCCACGATCTGGTGCATCCCATCTTCGTTTACGCCTTGCAGCTCTACCTCTCTTTCTAAGGGCGCGGCGCGGCGGACACGGAAATGGCAGGCAACGCCATACTGCGGGAGGTCACGCTGACTCTCTCCATGGTGCCCGACATGGAGATCGCGGCGAGCAAGACCGCGACGGCCATGGCCGAGTTCATGAAGATGAGTCCGGATAGAATCGACGAGGTCCGGATGGCGGTCGTGGAGGCCTGCATCAACGCGTTCGAGCACAGCCATTCTCCCGACCACAAGGTCTACATGACCTTCGAGGTGCTGGGCGACAAGGAGCCGGAGAGCCTCCGCATCACGGTCCGCGACACCGGCGTCGGCTTTCTGCCGGCGGAGATCGAGGAGCCGAACATCGAGGCCAAGCTCAAGGCGGAACGCAAGCGCGGATGGGGTTTGAAGATCATCCGTGGGCTGATGGACGACGTGGAGATCCGCTCCGGGTCCGACGGGACGACCGTGGTGATGAGCAAGTCGCGATGAAAGTGGGGACGAGGAGATGACCGAGAGCCTGAACGTTACCGTGGATCGCCGCGATGGCCTCGCGGTCGTCTACACGGAGGGGTACATCAACAACCAGGGGGGTGAGGACATCGCCCGGGTGGCGTACAAGCTCCTCGACGAGGGATACAAGGTGCTGCTGCTGAACCTGGCGGGCACCAAGATCGTCAACTCGATCGGCATCTCGATCCTCATCGAGATCATCGAGAAGATGATCGAGATCGAGGGCCAGCTAGGCTTCTGTTGCCTGACGCCGACCATCGAGAAGACCTTCCACATCATGGGGCTCGCGCAGTATGCACGGATCTTCCCCGACGAGCAGAGCGCCGTTGCCGGGCTCCGCGCCTAGCGCCGCCGCCGGCGTCTGGGAGGAGCTTTCGGCCCTCTCCGGCGACGACCTGCACGAGCGGCTCTTCCTGCAGCGGCTCCTCGAGGAGTGGTGTGCGGCGCACGGCGCCGCCGGCGCAGCTCTCTACCTCCGTCCGCCCGCCGGCGGCGCCCTGGAGCTCGAGCTGGCGGCGGGGGAAGGACACTTTCCCGAGGAGCTCGACGCCGCCGAGACGCCGGCGAGGTCGCTGCCCCTGCCGGGCGGCCTCCTGTCGTTCGAGCCGGCCGTCGCCGCCGCCGGCAGCCATCCGCTGGCGCTCCTCCTCGCCGCCACCGCCAAGTGCTGCCGCCTGCGGCGGCAGCTCAAGGATCAGCACTTCCAGGTCAACTACCGGGGAGTCGAGCTGGAGGCCCTCTACGACGTCGGCCTGGCCGTCGCCGCCACCCTCGACCTCGAGCAGCTCTCCGAGGAGATCCTGCTGCGCGCCGCCTCGCTCCTCGATGCCCGGCGGGGTGCCCTCTATCTCGTGGCCGACGGCCACTACCGCGCCGAGCGCACTTTCGGCGGCGACGCCGGCCTCTCCTTCGCCGCCGACGACCGGGAGCTCCAGGCCTTCCTTTCCGGCGGAGCTCCTGCTCCGGCGGACCTGCTGCCCGGGGCCCGCCACCTGCTGGGGGTGGCGATCGAGATCGAATCCAGCCCGCGGGGCTTCCTGGCGGTGGGGGACAAGGAGAGCCGGCGGGGGGTGGGACCCTTCCCCCCGGGCGACCGGCGAACGCTCGGCCTCTTCGCCAACCAGGCCGCCATCGCGCTCGAGAACGCCCGTCTCCACCGCCAGGCTCTAGAGAAGGAAAGACTGGAACGCGAGCTCGACCTGGCGGCCGAGATTCAACGCCAGATCCTGCCCAAGGGCGCGCCCGAGGTGACCGGCTTCGACCTCGTGGGGTGGAACCGCCCGGCGCGCCAGGTCGGCGGCGACTACTACGATCTTCTGCCGCTCGCCGGCGGGCGGGTAAGCCTGGTGCTGGGGGACGTCTCCGGCAAGGGGATGCCGGCTGCCCTCATGGTGTCGACCCTCCACTCCGCCCTGCGCCTTCTCCTCGACCGCGCCGGGCTGGGGCCGGAGTTTCTCGAGCGCCTGAACACGCACATCCTCGAATCGAGCGCCTCGAACAAGTTCATCACTTTGCTGCTCGCGGAGCTCGATCCGTCGAGCGGCCACCTGCAGTACCTGAACGCCGGGCACAACCCCGGCCTCCTGCTGCGCCGGGACGGCGGCGTCGAGGAGCTGGGATCGGGCGGCATCCCCTTGGGCCTGCTGCCCGGCAGCCGCTACGAGTCGCGCGACGTCGTCGTCCAGCCGGGCGATCTCGTCTGCATCTACAGCGACGGCATCACCGAGGCGGAGGCGCCCGACGACGAGGAGTTCGGCACGGAGCGCCTGCTCGCCTGCCTCCGCCGGCACCGGAACCGGCCGCTGCAGGCCGTGGTCGACGAGATCGACGAGGCCACGATCCGCTTCGCCGCCGGCCTTCCTCAGCGCGACGACCAGACGCTCATCCTGCTCCGCCGCCAGGAGGCTTGAGCCTCCGCCGGCGCCCGGCACCGGTCGGGGCGCTACGTCTGAGAAGGGTCCACCGCCACGTGCCGCAGGTTCGCCACCTCTGAGACGGCGAGGTGCGGCGCCGAGATCCCTCCCAACACGGGGTCCGGGCCGGCGACGACCTGCGCCGCCCGCCCCACCTCCAAGATCCGCCGGAGCACCTCCGGCAGCTCGTCCTCCCAGGCGAGGTCGGGGAGGGCCTGTCCCGGCACGCCGCCGCTTTCCAGGCGGCGGACGCCGCGGGCTACGGCCCGGAAGCGGAGCCGCCGAGGATCGAAGCACTCGACCGGATCGAGCGCTCCCACGAAGAGGCCCGAGCGCTCTCCCGCCTGGCGTGCCAGCTCGGTGTCGTCGCCTGCGCCGGGCAGCAAGAAAAGATGGGTGGCGACCGCCTCGTCCGGAGAGAGGGCGTGCGCCGTGCTCGGACGGCCCAGCTCCTTAGCCAGCCGCTCGTCGATCGCCGGCGTGAGGGCGACCCCTCCGGCGACGAGGTCGACGGACCGCTTCGTCGCGCCCAGGAGGTCGAACGGGAAGGGAAGCCCCGCCGGGTCGTTGCCGTCGTCGCGCAGGTTGATGGCGGGGTGGAACACGGTATCGCCCAGGCGTCCTCTGAAGAACGAAGTGCCGTCGTGAAAGGCGGCCGACGACAGCGCTTGGCGGTTGAGGAGGTCCACGAGGGTGGCGGCGGCCTCCGGCGAGAGGAGGAGCGTGACGGGACCCGCCGGCGTATCGCCCGTCGTCTCCGGCGCCTCGCGAGAGCGGGCGCGCTCGAAGATGGAGGCGGCCGCGAGGCCGGCGAGCGAGCGCGCCGCGCCGGCAGCCCGTCCCGCCGCCGGGGCGCGCCCGCGAACGACCTCGAGATCGGCCGCGGTGACCCGGACGGACCGGGCGAGACCTCCGCTGCCGACGACGACGACCCGCCCCTCCGCCCAGCCGAGCCGGGCCAGCTCGCCCTTGCCGGCGAGCTTCTGCAGCAGATCGCGGGCCCCTTCGGGCGAAAGCTCGGCGAGCGCCTCGTCGAAGAGAGAGGCCGGGTCCGGAGGAGCTGATGGCGAGGCGGTGGGGGCAACGGCCGGGGTGGAGGTTGGGCCGTTGGCGGCGGGTGTCGAGGGCGCCATCCGCGCCTGGGCCAGGGCCGCGCGCACGGCGCTTTCCATCTCGCCCGCGCGCACCGTCCCCGTGCGGTGGTAGCCCAGCCGTCCGCGCTCCGTGACCTGCACAAGAAGGGTCCGCTCCAGCCGCTCGAAGCTGTCGCGCCGGCGCTTGGCCGATCCCTCGCGCCCCCGCCGCACCTCGATCCAGGAGAGCACGGTGCCGTCGGCCGGCGAGGCGGCGACGACCTTCTGCAGACGGGCCACCATTTCGTCCAGAGGCGTAAGATCGACCGGTGCCACGGCGCGGCAGTCTAGCATCCGCCCTCTCGACCGTGGCTTGTCGTTTGCACCTCCCCACTGTCAGAATGTGCGGCTGGAGAAGAGGAAACTCGAAGCAATGAATGGGCTTACGCTGATGCTCCTGGCCGCCGCGGCCCTCGTGGGAAGTGCCGGGGCCTCCTATTCGGAGGACAGGGCCGACCTCCTTTTGGAGCATGGGGTCTTCTATCCCGTGCAGCCGCCGGGGCGGGTCGAGGGAAGCCTCGCCGTCCGCGGCGGACGCATCGTCTACCTCGGCCCCGCGGCCGGAGCCGAGGCGTTCCGCGGATCCGCCACCCGGGTCATCGACCTCGGCGGGCGCGCCGTGACCCCGGGTCTCATCGACGCCCACTCCCACCTCCTCGGCCTCGGCGAAGCGCTGGAGGAGGTGGACCTGACGGGCGCCCCGACCTACGAGGAGGTTGTGCGGCGGATCCGCGAGGCGGCGAAAGCCCTGCCTCCCGGGGCTTGGGTGCGCGGCCGCGGCTGGGACCAGAACCGCTGGCCGGACAAGCGCTTTCCCGACCACCGCGCGCTGTCGCAGGCGGTGCCCGACCACCCCGTCTGGCTGACCCGGGTGGACGGCCATGCCGCCCTCGTGAACGCGCGCGCCATGGCAGTGTTGAAGATCGACTCTCAGGTCAAAGACCCGCCTGGAGGCCGTTTCCTGCGCGACGCGTCGGGAGCGCCTTCCGGCGTCCTCGTCGACAACGCCAAGGGGATGATGGAGGAGCGGCTGCCGGGGCCGGGACCGGCCGACCTCGAACGGCGGCTCGCGCGAGCGGCCGGACACTGCCTG
>DATNKQ010000105.1:0-3528 GCA_035603315.1 Thermoanaerobaculia bacterium | reverse complement strand
CCGGGCGCTGCCGGCGCGAGATCGACCTCGAAGTCCGGCCCTACGACGCCGCCCTCGCCCGCCTCGGCCCCGGGCGCTCCGTCTGGTTCTTCTCCGTCCACCACGTCTTCGCCGACGCCCGCACTCTCCAGATCCTCGCCCGCCACCTGTCGCGCCTCTACGAGCTGGAGCTCTCGGGCCGTTTAGAGGAGGCTCCGCCGCTCCCCGCCTTCTCAGAGTGCGTCGCCCGCGAGGCTGCGGACCGGCTCTCCGACCGCTACCGCCGCGCCCGCCGCTACTGGGAGGAGAAGCTCGCGCGGCCGGCGGCGCCGAACCCCTTCTACGGCCGCCCCGACGCCGCCCCCACGACGCGGACCGAAAGGCTGTCGATCGAGCTCGACGACGCCGAGAGCGTGAAAGTCCGCGAGCTGGCGGCGCGGCGCGGCCTCTTCTCCGCTTCCGTCGTCTTCGCCGGCGCCCTCTTCGCCCTCCTCGGGCGCCTGAGCGGCGAGCGCCGCCTGCGCCTGGGGACCCCCTTCGCCAACCGCCCCGACCGCCTGCGCGACGTCCCCGGCCTGATGGTCATCGCCGCGCCCCTGGAGGTCGAGATCGCTGCCGGCGAGACCTTCGGCTCGCTCCTGCGCAAGGTCCAGAAGGAGCTCGTCGCCGCCGCCCGCCACCAGCCCTACCCCGTCCGCAACCCCGTCGAGGCCCCGGCCTACGACGTCTACTTCAACTTCCAGACCATGGCCTTCCGCGACCTCTGCGGCCAACCCGTCAGCTTCGAGCTCCTCCACAGCGGCCACTCGCTCGACCGCCTAGACCTCCAGGTCAGCGACTTCGCCGCCACCGGCCGCTACCGTCTGGATCTCGATTTCAACCAGGCCGCATTCAATGCCAACGATCGCGCCAGGACCCAGGACCACTACCTGAGCCTCCTCAGAGCCCTGCTGACGAACGATGACCTCCGCCTCGACGAGGCAACGCTTCTCTCCGAACAAGAGCGCCAGGAGCTGTCCGCCTTCAACGCGACCCATCGTTCTTTCTTCGCGACGCCGACTTCTCTCCATGGTTTCTTCGAAGCGCAAGCTTCTGCCACGCCCAACGCCATCGCCGTCGTCGCCGAGGAAGGCGAGCTGACCTACGCCGAGCTCGACCGCCGCGCCGCCCGCCTGGCCGACTTCCTGCGCCTGTCCGGAGTGACCATCGACGCCCTCGTCGGCGTCGCCATGGAGCGCTCGCTGGACATGGTCGTCGCCCTCTTGGGCATCCTCAAGGCCGGCGCCGCCTACGTGCCGATCGATCCCGGTTATCCGCAAGAGCGGATCGCCTGGATGCTGGCCGACGCCCGCGTGCCGGTCCTCCTCACCCAGAGCCGGCTCGCCCCGCTCCCCGCCCCCGCCGGCACCCGCGTCGTCGCCCTCGACGTCGAAGGCCCGGCCATCTACGCCGCCGCCGCGGATACGCCTTTAGAGGAGGTCCCGCCGGTGCCTTCGAGCGGGGGCGCCTACATGATCTACACCTCCGGCTCGACGGGCCGTCCGAAAGGCGTCCTCGTGCCGCACGAAGGGATCGTCAACCGCCTGCTCTGGATGCAGGAGGCCTATGGTCTGGCGGCGGACGACCGCGTCCTCCAGAAGACCCCGTACAGCTTCGACGTCTCGGTGTGGGAGTTCTTCTGGCCGCTCCTGGCCGGCGCCCGCCTGGTGATGGCGCGGCCCGGCGGCCACCAGGATCCGGCCTACCTGGTCTCGGTCATCGCCGGCCAGGGGATCACCACCGTCCACTTCGTGCCCTCGATGCTGCGGATCTTCCTGGAGCAGCCGGGCGTCGACCTCTGCCGCTCGCTCCGCCGCGTCATCGCCAGCGGCGAGGCGCTCACCGAGACCCTCGTCGCCCGCTACCACGAGCGGTTGCCGGCTCCCCTCCACAACCTCTACGGGCCGACCGAGGCCTCCGTCGACGTCACCGCCTGGCACTGCCGCCCGGAGGACGATCTCCCCTTCGTCCCCATCGGCCGGCCGATCGCCAACACTACGATCCACCTGCTGGACGCCGACCTCAACCTGCTGCCGGTGGGCATCCCCGGCGAGCTCCACATCGGCGGCATCGGCCTCGCCCGCGGCTACCACGGCCGCCCCGAGCTGACGGCCGAGCGCTTCGTCCCCGACCCTTGGGCAGACGCCGCGCGGCCGGGCGCGCGCCTCTACAAGACCGGCGACCTCGCGCGGCACCTGCCAGGGGGCGCCGTCGAGTACCTGGGGCGGATCGACCACCAGGTGAAGATCCGCGGCTTCCGCATCGAGCTCGGCGAGATCGAGTCGGTGCTGGCGCAGTTCCCCGGGGTCCGCCAGGCCGCCGCCCTCTGCCGCTTCGACGGCGGTCGCGGCGAGCCGCGCCTGGTCGCCTACTTCGTGCCCGAGCCGGGCTGGGGTCCGTCCGCCGCCCAGCTCCGCGGCTACCTGCAGAGCCGCCTGCCCGACTTCATGGTGCCGGCGGCGTTCGTCGCCCTCGACGCCCTGCCGCTCACCGAGAGCGGCAAGGTCGACCGCCGGGCGCTGCCCGCGCCCGCGCTGGCGGCCCCGGAGCCGGATGGCGGCGGTGCCGCGGCCAGCCCGCGCACACCGCTCGAATCGCTCATCGCCAGTGTCTGCGCCGAGGTGCTGGGGTTGGACGAGGTCCCGCTGGAGGCCAACTTCTTCGACCTCGGCGGCAACTCGCTCTCCGCCACCCAGGTCGTCACCCTGCTGCAGGAGGTCCTGCCGGTGGAGATCGACCTGCGCAAGATCTTCGAGGGACCCACCGTCGCCAAGCTCGCCGCCACCCTGGAGGAGGAGCGGGCCGCCCTCTCCGAGCGCGAGCGGCAGGTGATGGCCGAGATCCTCGCCGAGTTCGAGGCCGGCATGAGCGCCGAGATGTGAGCGGGCGGCCTAGTCGCAACAGAATCGATTGAGATTCGTAAGCTGTCGTAAGCAGGAGGGACCATGACGCAGCCGCAGGCGGACCACAGCTCGATCGCCCACACGCTCGATCGCATCATCGGCCTGTCGATCGACACCTACTACAACCCCTACAAGACCTTCGAGTGGCCGGAGACCCTGCCGGAGCGGCAGTGGTGGATGTCGCCCGACCTCATGACCGTGCACGGCAGCGCGCTGGAAGGCGAGCTCGACGAGGAGCGCCGGATGGCGCTCAGCAAGTGGGAGAGCATCTACTTCTACAGCCTGAACGTGCACGGCATCCGCGAGCTGCTCCTCGAGGTGGTCAAGCGCGTGCACACCCCCGGCTTCGAGACCGAGTCGGAGTTCTTCCATCACTTCATCGGCGAGGAGAACGAGCACATGTGGTTCTTCGCCACTTTCTGCTTGAAGTACGGGCGGAAGATCTATGCCGACAAGAAGCTCAAGCTGGCCATCGAGCCCGCCGACGCCGATGTCGAGAGCCTCCTCGTCTTCTCCCGCATCCTCATCTTCGAAGAGATCGTCGACTACTACAACATGCGGATCGGCCGCGACGAGAGCCTCCATCCCATCATCCGCCAGGTGAACA
>DATNKQ010000090.1:0-5122 GCA_035603315.1 Thermoanaerobaculia bacterium | reverse complement strand
CCAGTAGGACAGCCGCCGCGCGGTATTGAAGCCGGCCTGCCCGTCGACGGTGGTCGACTTGAAGGGCACGAAGCTCGATCCGCCGGAGGGGGAGAGCGACCTGCGCACCGCCTCCAGGCTCAGGAAGACTTCCTTGGAGTCGTGCCGGATCTGCAGGAGCGGCGAGGTGCCGGAGTTCGAGCGGTCGGCGAAGGCGGAGAGCCGCACCGCGGGGTTGACGAAGTCCACTTGCGAGCGCTCGCCCCCCAGGCCGACCGACCAGCGCCGCGGGAGGTTGTAGCGCAGGCCGGCCCTCCAGATCGTCTCGTCGCGGTCGAGGAGCGCGAGCGAGCTCTCGGCGGGATCGGATCCGCTGGTGCCGCGGACGAGGCTGCGGAACTGCCCCTTCTCGCCGGACCCGAAGACCGAGAGGCGGCCGCCGATGGGAGCGTCGAGCGAGAGGTGGGCGCGGTCGGTCCGCGAGTGGACCGGCTCCGGCAGCTCGGGAGTCGTCACCCGCTGCTCTTGGTCGCGGGTCGCCGTCGCCTCGAGGTTGAGGTGGTTCCAGAAGCCGAAGGCGCCGATCCCGTAGCGCCCGTTGACCCGCCGGCGCTCGCTCAGGTCCTTCCACCAGACGTATTCCGGCAGGGCGTGCGCTGCCCAGATCAGCTTAGGGCCGCTGTGCAGATAAGCCCGCAGGCCGGCGCCGACGGTGGCCGTGTAGTCTCCGGTCTTTCCCCCCGGCGCGCCAAAGGCGTTGTCCACGTACTCCAGGTCCTTGAGGCCGATCCACGGCTCGACCCGCAGCTGGCCCAGGCGCCAGCGCGCCTCGGCGGAGGCGTTCTCGAGCGCCCCCTTGCGGTCCTCGGGACGCCCCGCCGGTCCCCCGGGCGCCGTATACTGATCGAATTGAGCCCAGGCAGCGAGCGGGAGGAGGCCGGCGAGCAGGCCCAGGAGCACGGCTCGTGAGCGGCGGGCGGGAGCGGGATGGCTCCCGCGGCGCGTGATCGTCGGTTGGATGGCGGACGTGTGGGTCATGGTCCTCCCTGCGAGGCCGGGCGCGCGGCCCCCCTCCGGCATGCCTTCGGTTGGAGCTCGATCCTGGCGATGATCGCGACATGATACGCCAACGCGACGGCTTGTTGACCGCCCTGTTGACCCTCCTGCTGCTGTGGGCTCCGCTGCCCTTCGGCAGCGTCACCACGCGCGCCCTGGCCGGCCTCGAGGTCGCCGCGTTCCTGGCCTTCGCCCTCGCCATCGCCGGCACCGGCCTCTCCTCCGCCGGCGGCGCGGAGCCGCCGGCCGCGGCCGCCGGTGCGCGCGCCCCCACCCCCCCGCCGGTCGATCGGCGGGCGGCGCTGGCCGCCGTCGCCGTGCCGGTCGCGGCGCTCGCCTCCTTCGCCCTTCTGGGGCTCCTGCAATCGCTCCCCTGGCCCCATCCCTTGTTGGCCCTCCTCTCGCCCGAGCATGCGCGGCTCTATCGACAGGCCGATGCTCTGCTCAAGGAGGTGGGATCGCCGGCCAGCGCGCCCGCGACCCTGTCCCTCGCCGGCTCCGCCTCCCGCGAGGCGGCCCTCGCCTGGGCCGCGAGCGCCGCCGCCTTCGCCGCCGCCGCCGTCGCCGGGCGCCAGCGCCGCCAGCGCCGGATCCTCGCGGTGGCGCTGGTCCTGGGCGCGCTGCTGCAGGTGCTCGCCGGGGCGCGCGCCTGGTTCGCCCGTTCCACGACCATCTGGGGGATCGAGGTGCCGGGCAACAACAACCGCCTGCGCGGCTCCTTCATCGACGCTGATCACCTGGCGCTCTACATCGGCCTGGCGCTCCCGGCCGTCTTCGCCTGGGGGTGGTGGAGCGCCCGCCGAGCGAGCGGCGACTCCCAGGTCGACCGGCGGGTGCTGCTGGTGGCACCGCCCGTCCTGCTCTGGCTGACCCTCTTCGCCGGGCTCGCCTTCACCGGCTCGCGAGCGGGGATGGCGGCGGGGGTGATCGCCGCCGCCGTCCAGGGGCTTCTCGTGGCCTTCACCCAGCGCCGCTTCCGCCTGGCGCCCGTGGGCATCGCCGCCGCCGTCGCGGGCCTCGGGGTGGTGGCCTCGATCGGCCTCTCGGAGGGCCTGGGAAGGATGCTCTCGGCCTCCTCCTACGAGGTGACCTGGAACGTTCGGCGCCAGGCCTACGCGGCGACGGTCGCCCTCTGGCGGCGCTTCCCGCTCTTCGGCGCCGGCCTGGGCTCCTTCCGCGAGGCGTTCCCGCTCGTCCAGCCGCCCGACCTCGTCGGCGCCTGGCGGCACGCCCACAGCGATCCCCTCGAGGTGCTGGCGACGGTGGGGCTCGCCGGCGCGGCGCTCCTGGCCGTGGGCATGGCTGCCCTCCTCCCTCGTCTCGCCGTCATCCTGCGGGACGGCCGGCGCTCCGAGGACCGCGCGGCGGGGCTGGCGGCGCTCGGCGTGCTCGCCGCTCTGGCGATCCACGAGTCGCTCGACTTCGGCCTCGCCATCCCCGGCAACGCCTTCACCCTCGCCATCCTGTTGGGGGCGGCGGCCTCAGCGAAGACCGGCCGTCGGCGCCTCCAGGCCTCCCGGCGAGGCCGGCCCCGCCGCGGCGCTCCCGGCGAGGGCGACGCCGCCGGGAAGGACCGACCCGCCGGCGACGGAGTCGATCTCCAGGAGGTGAAGCCCCGGGGGAAGCGAGGCGGCAAGGGTGACCGTCGCCCCGGCCGTGGCGGCGACGCTCCCTAGCACGGCGCCGTCCAGCCGCACCTCCAGCAGCGCGCCGGCCGGCGGCGCCTCGTCGATGCCGATGCTGACGCTGGCCGCCGGGACCGCCGTCAGCATCTCCAGGCGCGCCTGCCCGCGGCGCCAGGACCATGCAGTCCGCGGCCATGCCGCGGCGCCCAAGGCGGCGACCTGGCGCTCTGCCGTCACCTCGGCCGGGCGGTCGTCGGCGGCGCGCGCCAGCTCCCGCCGCGCCAGCCAGTAGGCGGGCTTCCCCTGCCAGTTGCGGTGGACCTGATCGAGGGCGAGCGCCGCCTGGTCCAGGCGGCCGCGGGCGACCAGCAGCTCCGCCTTGGCGACCAGGTAGGGCGCCCAGGGCTCGCTCCACTGCGCCTGGGCGCGCCGCTCGAGCCGCTCGGCGCCGTCGAGGTCGCCCGCCTCGAGGGCGGCGAGCGCCGCCTGCGGCGCCGGCAGGTCGCGGCAGAAGCGGGTGAGCCGCCGCAGAGTGGTCGCCGGCAAAGGGCAGTCGGTCACCTGGCAGCGGTCGAGCACCCACTCGAGCTGCTCGGAGAGCTTGGCCGCGGTGACGCTCTCGACCGGGCCGGGAGGGCACTCGGCAAGAGCGCGGCTGAGCAGGCCGGCGTAGCGGACGTCGTGCTCGCTCCGCGAGGCGACCGCGAGGAAAAGCGCGCGGGCGGTCGCCGCGTCGCCGGCGCCCATGCGCGCCTCGGCCTCCACGAGGTCGGCCCCCAGATGGAGGCGCAGCGCCTTCCTCCAACGGGCGCGGGCCTCCCCCATTCCCTCCCAATCGTGGCGCTGGGAGAAGACCTCTCCCAGGCGGCTCCAGGCCTCGGGATCGTCGGGCACCAGGGCGAAGGCCGTCTCGCGGTCGGGGGCCACCTCCAGCCAGGTCCCGATCAGGCGGTGGAAGGTGTCCGGCTCGCGAAAGGCGGCGGCCAGGACGCCGCGGGCGGCGTCCCGCTTGGCCGCCGAGAGCAGAGGCCAGATCTCCAGGTAGGCGGCGGCGAGGAAGCGGCCCGGCTCGCGCTGCTGGGGGGCCATGGCGAGAGCGGCCTGGAGAGGTTTCTCCCAGGCTCCGTAGCGCTGGATGAGCCGCGGGTCGCGGACCTGCGACCAGCCGAGGTAGGTCGCCGCTCCCAGGACCATGGCGGCGTCCGCCGCGGCGGGGCGGACCGCCAGCGTCTCGGCGGCGATGCTGGCGGCCCCGCCGAGCCTTTCGGCGCTGCGGGCGCGATCGGCCTGGATCTCGCTCGGCGTCAGGCCTGTCCATCGGCGGGAATCCAGCTCGGTCGCCAGGATGCCGCGGGCCAGGAGCAGCCACGCGCGGGCGAGGTCGGGCTCCCGGCGGACCTCGGCGCCGAGCGCCGGCGCCAGCGGGGCGCCCCCCTCGACCGCCAGCCCGGCGAGCGCCTCCTGTCCCGTCTCCCAGCTCCGGCAGGCGCCGATGGCGGCCATTGCCAGGAGGAGCGCGGCGCCGATCGCGAGGACGCGCGCCGGGACCCGTATTCGCGGGGCCGGCGGAGCGGCATCAGCCTTCCGTCTGGACATCGTGGGAAGGATAGTACCGAAAGTCGCCGGGCCAGGCCCCGGGAGGCGGCCGGCGACTGCGTTATTCTCGACGCCGATGCCCGCGGATCGCCTACGCTTCCGGCCGCCGGCCGTCGCCCCCACGGCGGCGATCCGCTGGTTGCTGCTGCGCGCCTTCGGGCCGGCGGCGGCGGCGCTGCCGGAGCCGGTCGTCGGCGCCGAAGCCGTCGCGCTGGCGCGGCTCTTCGAGGTCTCGCCACGGATCGCCGGCCGGAACTCTCTCTCCACCCTGACCGCCGAGCTCGGGTCCGCGGCCGCCGCCGAGCTGCGGCGGGACCACCTGCTGGAGGTGGGGCGGGAGATGCGCCTTTGGGAGCTGGTGCGCGCGGTGGCCGCGGTGGCCGCGCCGCTCGGCATCCCGCTCGTCCTTCTGAAGCTCGCGGCCCTCTTGGCCGCGGGCGCCGTGCGCCCGGGCAGCCGCGGCGCCTGCGACGTCGACCTGCTGGTGCCTCGGGAGCGCGCGCGGGAGCTCCAGGAGGCGCTGGTCGCTGGCGGCTGGACGAGCTCCAAACTCCCCGCCCTCGAGCACCAGCTGCCGGCGCTCGCCGCGCCGCCGGGCGCGGGGGGCGGGATCGTCGAGCTCCATCTCATGGTGCTCGGCGTGCGCCCCGCGGACGCGGCGTCGGCCACCCTGGAGGTGCTCGACCGCGCGGGCCTCTTGGTCCCCGTGGCCGCGGCCCAGGCCCTCCCGGGAAGGTGCCTGGTGCCGGCGTCGGCGGTGCTTCTGGCGCACGCTCTGGTCCATGGCTTGGGCCAGCACGGCCGCGCCCCCGACTCCTACTCCCCCTTAAAGATGATCGGCGATCTCATCGACCTCGGGCTGGGCG
>DATNKQ010000087.1:0-2780 GCA_035603315.1 Thermoanaerobaculia bacterium | reverse complement strand
GAGCGCGCCCTCTCCCACTCGCCGCTCTTCCAGGCGATGCTGATCCTGCAGAACGCGCCCGGTGCGGCGCCGCGGCTCCCCGGGCTCCGCGCCCGTCCGTTCACGGTGGGGGGAGAGGGGACGAAGTTCGACCTCACGCTCGCCTTCATGGAGGCGGAGCAGCGGATCGCCGGCCAGGTGGAGTACAACCGCGACCTCTTCGAGGCCGCCACCATGGAGCGCCTGGCGGCCCACTTCCAGGCCCTGCTGGCGGCGGCCGCAGCGGACCCCGCGCTGCCCGCCGGCGATCTCGACCTGCTGGCGGCGGGCGAGCGCTGGCAGCTCCTCGGCGAGTGGAACGACACCGCCGCCGACTTCCCCGCCGACCCCGCCGACAGCTTGCTGCACGAGCACTTCGCCGCCCAGGCCGCGCGCACGCCGGCGACCGTCGCCCTGATCGCCGGCGACGAGAGCCTCACCTACCGCGAGCTCGACGTGCGGGCCAACCGGCTGGCCCACCGCCTGCGCGCGCTGGGCGTCGGCCCCGAGGTGCGGGTGGGGATCGCCATGGAGCGCACGGCCGATCTCCTCGTCGGCCTCCTCGCCATCCTCAAGGCCGGCGGCGCCTACGTGCCGCTCGATCCCGCCTACCCGCGGGAGCGCCTGGCCTTCATCCTCGCGGACGCGCAGGAGGGGATCGCCGAGCCGGTGCTCCTCATCCAGGAGCGCCTCCTCGATCGCCTGCCGGGCTTCCGCGGGCGCGCGCTCTGCGTCGACCGCGAGCGGGAGGCGATCGCCGGCGAGAGCGCCGCCGCGCCGCCGGACGAGGTGCTACCGGGGAACCTCGCCTACATGATCTACACGTCGGGCTCGACGGGCCGGCCGAAAGGGGTGGCGATCGAGCACCGGAGCGCCTGCGCGCTGCTCCACTGGGCGAGCGGGGTGTTCACGGCCGAGCAGCTGGCCGGGGTGCTCGCCGCCACCTCGATCACCTTCGATCTGTCGATCTTCGAGATCTTCCTGCCGCTCGCCCGCGGCGGCACCGTCATCCTCGCCGCCGACGCCCTGGCGCTCGCCGACCTGCCCGCCGCCGCCGAGGTCACCCTCGTCAACACGGTGCCCTCGGCCATCGCCGAGCTGTTGCGCCTGGGCGCCATCCCCGCCTCGGTGGCGACGGTCAACCTGGCGGGCGAGCCGCTCAAGCGAGCGCTCGTCGACCGCCTCCACGAGCGGCCGCAGATCGAGGCGGTGTACAACCTCTACGGCCCCTCCGAGGACACCACCTACTCGACCTTCACTCGCGTCCCGCGCGGCGCGGCGGCCGAGCCCACCATCGGCATACCGGTCGCCGGCACCCGCGCCTATGTGCTCGACCGCCGACAGCGGGCGCTGCCGATCGGCGTGCCGGGCGAGCTCCTGTTGGGCGGGGCGGGGCTCGCCCGCGGCTATCTCAACCGCCCGGACCTGACGGCGGCGAGCTTCGTGCCCGATCCCTTCGGGGGAGCGGGGGAGAGGCTCTACCGGACCGGCGATCTCGCCCGCCGCCTTTCCGACGGCCAGCTGGAGTTCCTGGGGCGCATCGACCACCAGGTCAAGGTGCGCGGCTTCCGCATCGAGCTGGGAGAGATCGAGGTGACACTCCTCGCCCACCCGGGCGTCCGCGAGGCGGTGGTGCTGGCGCGAGAGGACGCGCCCGGCGCGCCCGGCGATCAGCGCCTCGTCGCCTACGCCGTCGCCGCGGAGGCGGAGCGCCCGCCGAGCGGGGCGGATCTGCGGGCGCACCTGGCGGAGCGGCTGCCCGAGCACATGATCCCGGCGGCCTTCGTCGTCCTGCCTGCCCTGCCGCTCCTGCCCAACGGCAAGGTCGACCGCAAGGCGCTGCCGGCGCCCGAGCAGGAGGGCGCGGGAGCGGCGGGGTACGACGCGCCGCGCGGCCCCATGGAAGAGCTGTTGGCGGGGATCTGGTCGGAGCTGCTGCGGGTCGGTAGAGTCGGCATCCACGACAGCTTCTTCGCCCTCGGCGGCCACTCTCTCCTGGCGACGCAGGTGATGTCGCGGGTGCGGGAGGTCCTGGGGGTGGAGGTGCCGCTGCGGCGGCTCTTCGAGGCGCCCACCGTCGCCGGCCTGGCGGCGCAGGTGGAGCGGGCGCAGGAGGCGAAGGCCGCGGGGCGGGGAGAGCGCCGGCTCGCCGCCCCGCCGCTCGTCCGCCGGCAGGAGGAGGGCCACTCGCCTGCCTCTTTCCCGCAGGAGCGCCTCTGGTTCCTCGATCAGCTGGGGGTGGGCGGCGCCGCCTACCACCTTCCCAACGCCCTTCGCCTCTCCGGCCGTCTGGATCGGCCGGCGCTCGCCGCCGCCCTGAACGAGCTGGTGCGGCGCCACGAGTCGCTGCGCACCACCTTCTCGACCGCCGGCGCCGACGTCGTGCAGGTCGTCGCGCCGCCGCTCGCCGTCGCCCTGCCCGTGGTCGACCTCTCGGCGCTGCCGACGCTGCAAGCGGCCGAAGCGGAGAGCGAGAGGCTGTTGAGAGACGAGGCGCGGCGGCCGTTCGACCTCGAGCGGGGGCCGCTCTTCCGCAGCGGCCTTCTGCGGCTGGCGGAGACGGAGCACGTGCTCCTCCTGACCATGCATCACATCGTCTCGGACGGCTGGTCACTGGGGGTGCTGACCTCGGAGCTGAGTGCGCTCTATGGCGCGTTCAGCCGCGGCGAGGGAGATCCTCTGCCGGCGTTGCAACTGCACTATGCCGACTATGCGGTGTGGCAACGTGAGGTGATCGGCGGGGAAGTGCTGCAGGCGCAAAG
>DATNKQ010000086.1:0-16125 GCA_035603315.1 Thermoanaerobaculia bacterium | reverse complement strand
AGGATGGGGGCGGCGACGAAACGGCCGCCGGCGAGCCGGTGCAGCAGGCCGCTCCGCGTCCCCACCCAAAGGCCGCCCGCGCCGTCGGAGGCGAGCGACGTTGCCCCTAAGACGGGAGCGCCCGAAGCCAGCTTCGCCTCTTCGATCTCGTCGCGCCCGCCGGCCGCGCGGAGGCGGAAGAGCCCGCCGCCCGGGGTCGGGTCCGCCAACCAGACCGCGCCGCCGTCGGCCAGGAGCGCGGAGATGCGGCTGGGGCGGCCGTTGGTCGTCCCGCTCGGCGCCGGCTGGAAGATCCGGCCCGCCGCCGCCGGCTGCAGCGCGAGCCGCGCGAGGCCGCCCGTCGTGCCCACCAGCAGGCCGCCGGCCGGGGCCTCCAGGAGGGCGGTGACGTGGGGGCTCGGCAGGCCGTGCCGCGGGTCGTAGCTGACGAAGCGGGAGCCGTCGAAGCGGCTCAAGCCGCTGTCGGTGCCGATCCACAGGAACCCGCGGGAGTCCTGCAGGAGGGTGTCGATCTCGTCGCCCGCCAGACCGTCGTCGACGGCGTAGACGCGGATCGGCAGCCGCTCCGCCGCCGACTCCGGGGGAAGCTCCGCCGCCGCGGCCTGAAGGGCGAGAGCGCCCGCCAGCAGAGTCAGAGTCCACGTCCGCGCCACCGGGCCCCCAATCGTTCTGAAGGTGTTTCGAAGACCCCCAGTCTATCGCGTGCGGAGCCCCGTCTCCGCCGCCGGCAAGAGCCGGCATGTCCATGCCTGCCGGACCCCGCGGGCGCCCTGTAGCTTTCCTCCAGCATGCCTCCGACACGCGCGGACGATCCCGTCGCGCGACGACAAGGAGGCGGAGCGAAAAGGAGATCCGATATGAAAGCGACACGAGGCATTCTGCTGGTCCTCGCCGTCTTGATGATTGCCGCGGTTCCCGCCCGGGCGCAGGATCCCGAAGCGCAAACCAATCCCGCGGATCCTCGCGAGAACGACCGCTTCGGCGAGATCCATCTGTGGATCGGCCAACTGGCGCCCGATGCCAAGAGCAACTT
Organism: Thermoanaerobaculia bacterium; assembly: GCA_035603315.1. GTDB lineage: Bacteria > Acidobacteriota > Thermoanaerobaculia > Multivoradales > UBA5704 > DATNKQ01. Next base: position 15,092 of record DATNKQ010000086.1, on the reverse strand, counting down.
CTGGGACGACAACTTCCGCAACTTCACGGCCCGCCGCAGCCGGCTCGACGGCCCGATCTTCGGCGGCGACTACCTCTATCATCTCGACCGCCACAACGCCGTCATGCTCTCGAGCAGCCTGTATATCAACACCATCAGCGAGCCCGCCCGCAACGTCCAGGACGAGAACGGCAACCCCCTCGAGCACCATCTGGAGCTGGCCGTGGGCTCCCTCGCCGCCAGCTACGTGCTCTACCCGGCCGGCAGCAGCGACCACGCGGTGATCCCCTACCTGGGCGCCGGCGCCGGTCTCTACTTGGGAGAGCTGCAGACCTTCCGCCAGCAGTTCACGACGACGTCCGACACCTGCGCCGATCCCGATTCCTCCTGCACCGACACCACCTTCGTCGACGGCAACAGCGCGTTCTTCGCGGCTCTCGGATACTTCTTCGTCGCCGGCGTGCAGGTGCCGGTCAGCGACCACTTCGCCGTCGAGGTGGAAGGCCGCTACACGGTGGCGAAGGCCAACCTCGGCAGCGATTTCAAGGGCAACAGCGAGCTCGACCTCTCCGGCGGCCAGGTCGCGGCGGGGGTGGCGATCCGCTTCTGATCGCTGCAGAGCACTGCGAGGCCACTAGGAAATTGGTGGAAAGCTCGGATTGCAACCTCCGCGGCAGCTTGCTCCAGTGGCCTCAACGGGTGAGTGTCGGAAGCCTGCGAAGTGTTTCAACCCGGGTCACTCGTAGCGGAGGGCCTCGGTGGGATCGACGCGGGTGGCGCGGGAGCCGGGGATGGCTCCCGCCACCACGGCGACGAGGAGGAGGAGTCCGCTGGCGGCGGCGAGCGTCGCCGGATCGGACGCCGAGAGCCCGTAGAGCCGGCTCGCCACCACCCGCGCCGAGACGAGGACGGCGGGCACGCCGAGAGCGACCCCGGCGAGCGCCAGGAGCAGGGTTTCGCGCAGCACCATCCAGAGGACGTGCTGGCGCCGCGCCCCGAGCGCCATGCGGATGCCGATCTCGTTGGTGCGGCGGGCGATGGTGTAGGAGATCACGCCGTAGAGGCCGATCGAGGCGAGCGCCAGGGCGAGGACGCCGAAGACGGCAGCCAGCTTGGCGACCAGGCGCTCGTCGCCGATCGAGTCGTCGATGAGCGAGCCGACCGGCGCCAGGTCGAGGATCGCCAGCCGCGGATCGAAGCCGCGGACCGTCTGGCGGAGGCGTTCGAGGAGCGCCGTAGGCTCCGCCGTGCGGAGCTCGAAGTTGAAGGCCGAGATGGACTCCGCAGACTGCAGCAGAGGGGTGTAGAAACGGCGCGGCACCTCGCCCCGGAGAGCGTGGTCGCGGACGTCTTTCGCCACCCCGACGATCTCGTAGGACTGCTCGGAAAGGGGTCCCTCCACGAGGCGCTTGCCGAGCGGGCTCTGGCCGCGGAAATAGAACCGGGCCAGGGTCTCGTTGACGACCGCCACCCGGGGAGCGCCAGCCCGGTCCTCGGCGCCGATACCGCGGCCGGCGAGGACGGGGATGCCGAGGACCTTGAAGTAGTCCGGGCCGACGCGGTCGTAGTTGACGCTGTCGCGCGGTGCGCCGGCCGGCGCGGGGGCCGAGACGCCGGGAAAGCTGATCGAGGAGGAGGACTCGGTGCCGCTGAAGACGCCGTTCTCCGACAGGGTGACGCCGCTCACGGCGGGCACGTTCTTGAGGCGATCGAGGAGCTGGCGGGAGAAGACCTCGAGGCGGGCTCCCGAGTAGCCGGCGGCGACCGGATCGACCCGCATCACCACCAGGCCGTCGCGCCGATACCCGAGGTCGAGGCGCTGCAGGTTGACGAGCGTGCGCAGGAAGAGGCCGGCGGCCATCAGGAGGAGGAGCGAGAGGGTGAACTGCGCCACCACGAGGACCTTGCCGAGCGGCCAGCGCCGGCCCGAGCCGGCGCCGGCCAGGCTGCGGGAGCTCTCCTTGAGCGCCGGGGCGAGCTCGACGCGGGTGGCGCGGAGGGCGGGGGCGAGCCCGAAGAGGATCCCGGTCAGGAGCGACACCGCGGCGGTGAAGGCGAGGACCTGCAGGTTGGGCTTCAAGTCGAGCGCGGCGGAGCGCGAAGCGCCCGCCAGGCCGAGGAGCGCGGTGTCGGCCCAGGAGGCGACGAGCACTCCCAGGGCGCCGCCCAACGCCGCCAGCAGCACGCTCTCGGTCAGCAGCTGGCGGACGAGCCGGCCGCGCCCCGCCCCCACGGCCAGGCGGACGCTCAGCTCCTTCTGCCGGCCGGTGGCGCGTTCGAGCAGGAGATTGGCGACGCTGGCGCAGGCGATGAGGAGCACCAGCCCGACGATCGCCATGAGCGTCTCGAGCGGCCGCGAGAACTGCTGACGCAGGGACGAGAACCCGGAAGCGCCGGGGGTGACCTCGACGTGGATCTCGGAGGGGTCGGGCACGAAATCGGCGGCGATGGCGCCGCCCGCGCGGCTGCTGACGATCTGCGAGAAGAGGCCGTTGACGTTGGCGCCGGCCTGGCCGATCGAGACGCCGGGACGGAGGCGGCCCATGAGGAGGAGAAAGCTGACGTCCCATTTGTCGAGGTAGTCGCGGCCGGGATTGACCTGCCGCTGCATCATGAGCGGAACCCAGACGTCGGTCGCCGCGCCGACGACGTCGCCGAAGAAGCCGGGCGGCGTGACGCCGACGACGGTGAAGGGATAGTCGTTGAGCCGGAGGATGCGGCCGACGATGCCGGGGTCGGCGGCGAAGCGCCGCCGCCAGTAGTCGTAGGAGATCACGACGTAGGGGTCGGACCCCGGGCTCTTGTCCTCGTCGGCGGTGAAGACGCGCCCGCGGAGGGCCGACACCCCGAGGACCGCGAAGTAGTTGCCGGTGACCAGTCGGCCGCGCGCGCTCTCGGGAGCGGCGGTGGAACGGTCGAGGCCGACGGTGAGGCGGCCCACCCGGCCCGAGCCGAAGAGCCCGGAGAACACCCGGTTGCGGTCGCGCAGCTCGCGGTACATGGGGACCGAGAAGAGGTCGCCGCGCACCGACCCTTCCGACAGCGACCCGGTGCGCGCCGGGTTGCCGAGGGCGACCAGGCCCTGCGGCTCGGAGACCGGGAGCCGGCGCAGGAGGAGCGCGTCGATGAGGCTGAAGATCGCCGTGTTGGCGCCGATCCCGAGCGCCAGCGAGAGCACCGCGACGGCGGTGAAGGCCGGGCTCAGGCGGAGCGTGCGGGCGGCGTAGCGCAGGTCCTGCAGGAGGTTCTCCATCCATCTCGTGCGGCGCATGTCGCGGCACTCCTCGGCGATCTGGGTGAGCCCTCCCATGGCGCGGAGGGCGGCGTAGCGGGCTTCGGCCGGGCTCATCCCGGCGGCCACGTTCTCCTCGATCTGCTGCTCGAGGTGGAAGCCGAGCTCCCGGTGGAGCTCCGCCTCGACGCTCGCCTGGCGGAAGAGCGAGCGCAGGCGCAGGCGCAGCTTGTCCGTGGCGCGCATCCGGGAGCCCCCTGGCTACGCCATCTTCGCCACCAGGTTGATGGCGTTCGACAGCCGTTCCCACTGCGCCAGCTCCTTGTCGAGCTGCACCCGCCCGGCGCGCGTCAAGGAGTAGAACTTCGCCTTGCGGCCGGTCTCCGTCTCGGCCCACGCTGCCCGGATCCACCCCTGCTGCTCGAGGCGATGCAAGGCCGGGTAGAGCGAGCCCTGCTGCACCTGGAGGACCTCCTCGGTGATCTGCTGGATGCGCTTGGCGATCGCCCAGCCGTGCTTCGGCTCGAGCGAGATGGTCTTCAGGATCAGGAGGTCGAGAGTGCCCTGGACGAGGTCGCTGGGTTTTCCCATGGTGGATACCTTGACGATCTACAATACAGGCTCCATTGTAGACCGTCAAGGTATCGTTGCGGGCGAATCATCCCCGAGCTCCGGAATCCATCGCAACCCGCCTGGCTCCATTCCAACCCGGCGAGGATCGCCCCAGCTCGGTGGGGATCACTCCAGCTCGATGGGAGTCATCCCGATCCGGTCGGGACCATCCCGCACCGGCTGGAGTCATCCCGACCCGGCTGGCTTCACTCCATTCCGGCTGGCGTCGCTCCCACCCGGCGGGGATCGCCCCAATTCGATGGGAGTCATCCCACACCGGCTGGAGTCATCCTTTTCGTCGCGGGACGACAAGAATCGAAAAAAACTGCGGGGCGAGGCTTGCCCATTCGAGGGGGAAGCCTCCCCTTCTTGGGATAGGGGTGCCCCTGGTTGGGATAGGGGGGTACCTTCTTGGGGCAGGAGTCCCCCTGGTTGGGGGAGGGGTGCCCCCACTTGGGATAGGGGTGCCCCTTCTTGGGGCCGGCCTCCCCCTTCATCGGGGAGGGGTGCCCCTGATTCGGGGAGGGGTCCCCCTAGTTGGGGCTGCCTTCCCCCTCGGCGGCGTCCGGAAGCTCCGGCCCCTCCGCAGGCGCGGTCTCCGGAGCGTCGAGGGACGGCACCTCGGTCCGGCGCCGCCGGCGCAGCGGCCGGCCCCCGAAGCCGACGAGCGCCACGCTGCGGGCGCCGAAGCGCCCGCGCAGGTAGGCGCGCACCCGGCTTTCGATCTCCCGTCCCAGGGCGAGCTCCTCGCGCAGCTCGCGCGACGTCTGGCGCAGGCGCGCGTCCTGCGAGGCCTGGCGGTTGTGGAGGGTCCTGGCGCGCTTGACCACCTCCTCCAGCCGCGCCCGATGCTCGGCGAGCTCCACCGGCAGCTCCCCCGCTTCCCGCGCGAGAGCGATGGCCAGCTTGTCCCAGGAAGCGGTCTCGCGGGCGTAGGACGACTTCGGCATGGCGATCTCCTCGACCTGACCGTGAACGAAAGTTCGAAAGCGCCGCCATCCTACCCCGCGAGGGATGGGCTGACAAGACCCTGGCGAGGCGGATGTGCGTACAACAGCGAATGGGTGGCCTGAATTCCGTCCCGACCGTGAGCGGCGACGCCGCACGGTTGTATGGGATCATCCCCGGTCGCGCTGGAGAGCGGCGGCGACGATGGGCTTGGCCCAGTCCGGCGTTCGCGACAAGTCTTTCGGACCGAGAACTCGTCCCGCCTCCAAGTGCAGCACGGGGCGCGGAGTAGGTAGTCCGCCGGCCTCGGGGTCCGCGTAATCGCTGTTGTCATAGACCTGCAAGCCCATGAGGGAGGGCAGGAGCTGCACGAGGTTCAGGCGACTGCGCTCGTAACGTCGCCGAATGATCTCCTCCGGAATGGGATGACCGCCCCGGCGGACACGGGCGGCCACGCGCTGGATGTGCAGCTCGGGATTCTCGAGACCCACGTACCAGACGAAGACTTCTATCCCGCTCTTCGCCGCTTCGGCGAGCAGACGCGGGATCGTGTTGCCGCCGAGTGTAGTCTCGAAAGCGAAGTCGAGGCGCTCCTGAATGGCACGCTCCAAGAGCGCGCGGCCGATCCGCCATCCGTCCGCGTTGGCCTCGGCCCACGTCAGCCCCGGCTGGCTGGCCATCAGCTCGCGAGCGATCTCGTCGGGGTTGTAGTACTCGGCGCCAGAGGCGCGGAAGGCCGCACCGCCGATGCTGCTCTTTCCGCCTCCATTGACGCCGGCCAGAACGTAGATGCGTGGCCTGGAGGACACTCAGCGCCGCCGGCGCGCCGCCTTTGCCGCAGCCCGGCCGAGCGCCGCCGGAGCGGCATGGAACGCCCTCTCCATCCCCTTCCTTGCCGCCGGCGTTTGCATGCGCTCGAGCAGACCCTCGAATTTCGTGCTGAGCGCCTCGAGAGTCTCGGAACGCGCGCTGCTCAGGGACTCGAACTCCTCGTAGGAGAGCAGCACGGCTTTCGGCAGGTCGTGGCGGGTGATCGCGACGGCGCCCGACGTGGCGACGCGGTCGAGGAGCTCGCCGAAGGTGTTCTTGGCCTGGGTGGCGGCGACCTCGGGGATCTCTACCAGCTCACCCAGACGGTTGCGAAAGCTGTGCATGGCTATCCATCCTCCCGTGTCTCGCGCTCCAGAATAGCAGATATAGCCAATTCGTCCATTTCGATCGAGTCAGCCGCCGGACCGGCCCGATTTCCTTCCGGCGGCGGCGGAGCCTCTTTGCTACCCTGGAGCGGCCGGCGCGGCCAGCGCGTCGTACTCTATCCGCACCGTTTCGGCACCGTAGGTGCGCTCGAGGCGACGGACGGTGAAGTGACCCCGGGCCATGTCCTGAAAGTGATCGGTGAACAGGACGTTGATGGTGGCTCCGCCAAGGGCGCCGATCAGCGGTACCGCCTGGACGGCGACCTTCTCCGACACCCTGACCCCGAAGCGCGCCGCCAGGCGGCTGACGAAATCGACCAGCGCCGGCGCCGTCTGGCGGACGGCGGTCCGTCCGGCGAGGACGTCGGCCAGCTCCGAGATCGACTTCGTGAACACCGCCCGCACCGCGAAGTAGCCGCTCTCGCCGACGTCGTCGCCCGCCGCGGCGCCTCCCAGCGCGAGGACCTGGAGGCAGGCGAGCTTGGCCTCGGGCGAGCGCAGGTCTTCTCCCTGGCTGCGGGCGATCTCGGCGATCGACCGCAGGATAGCGGTCGTCGTGATCGGCAGCTCCACGGCCAGTCCGGCGAATCCGAACATCCCGCCGACGCCGCCGCTCAAGGCGGTGAACACCTTGTGCGAGCGGTCGAACGATCGCGGCGCCGCCGGCTGCCGGTCGCGGAAGGTCAGGAGCGCGACGTCCAGCGCCTTCTCGATCGACTTGCGGGTGATCCTCTGGATGCGGTCGTTCACGCCCTGCGGCAGGCGCGCGAGGACCGACTCGATGGGCCGTCCCAAGAGGTTGACCGCCCGCGCCGCGAACCCGGGGTTCTCGAGCAGGTCGCGCGCGCGTCGAAGCTCGATCAGCTCTTGTTCGTTGATTTCACCTCTCCTAGCGATCCCACGGGCTGCCGGGCGCCGCGCCCGGCGACAGGGCCCGAATCGCCTGCCGGCCGTGAATACGATAGACCGAGAAATGGGAATCGAGGGTCAATACGACGGGATCCGCCTCCAGCTCCGCCAGGCGGACCAGGCAGGCGTCGGCGAGCGAGATCGGGAGGTCGCGGTAGCGGGCGAGCAGACGGCGCAGCGGCTCGATCTCTCCCTCCAGCCGAAACGGCACGATCACCAGGCCGGAGTCGAGAAGTGCGAAAACGGCATCGGGTCCCCCGCTCGTCGCCCGCAGCAGATGGCAGGCCTCGGTGAGGACGGCCTCGCAGCTCAGGACCGGCGGCTCGGCCTCGGCGAGCCGCCTCTTGGCCCATTCATGATAGCGGTCGCGGCGGTTCAGGAAGGCGACGAGCGGGCCGGTGTCTAAGATCAGCCGCCGTCTCACCTGCCCAGCCCGCGCAGGTGCTCGGGGTTCGAAGACAGATCGGGCGGCCCCTCGACGCAGCCCGCGAGGTGGCCCGCGAGGTCTAGGAAGGAGTCCTTGGGAGGGAGCTCCGGCTCGGCATAGGCAGCAAGCGGCTCGCGCACCTCGTCCGCGTCCCGCGCGTCGGACCCGCCGGCGCCCAGTCCCAGGTAGCTCCGGAGCGCATCGCGCAACAGGGCCGACTTCGTAACCCCCCTGCGGGCGGCGGCGGCCGCGAGCGCCTCCTCGAGAACTTCGGGTAGCTTAAGCGACAGGATCTCTCATCGGTATTACCGCTCGGGAATGGCAATACCTCCGCCTTCACTAAGTCAAGACTCGCTTACGAGTCTCCCCAAACTCGCCGGCAACTCTTTGGCGGCACTCCTTAGAATCACCTGCTGACACCTTTTAGGGCACCACGTCATTCAACCAAGTCCAGAAATCATTACTGACAGAGGTGCTGTGCTCGGAACTCGCAACCTGACTTTGTCCGAGCCCCTTGAGATCCACTCGAGAGCGACCACTATCGAAGCGGTCTATGGCATACGTGCATCGCTCACTGCCGGCCTCCTCGACGCTGAGAAGCGGATAGAGTGACAGCCAAGAGCCCGGTTCGAGTTCCAGGTAAAGGTGCCCTTGTGCCAGAGGACTGTGATACCAGATATCTTGCCGCTGCAAGCTGGGATGATCGCCTTTGTAGACTAATGTGTTGAGTTTCGCGCCTGTTTCGCGCCAAGATATCGAAAGATTTTCAACCAGTCGGATCGGATACCGAAGAAGAAACAGATTTTCCTTAAGTGCCTCCTTCAAAAGTTCGCCGAATTCCACGACGGCGTCCCTAAATTGCCTCTTCGTCTGCGGACCTCGCCCGTGAGCATCGTCGTTTCTCATCTCCACCATTCTATCCAAAGCGCGCGCCCGCTTCGTTGTCCACATGGCCGCGAATGCCCTGGCCGCGGGTGAATTCGCATTGCCCTCCAGCGCCTTCGCCGTTGTGCGGCAGACGTTGACCCATTGACCGACCGACGCTCCACGCTCCCAGAGTTTTTCAAGGTCTAACCTACCCAGGTAGTGGATCTCCGGGCTGGGTTTCGGGAGCGAAGTAACCAACGCAATTCCAAGCGATCCCAAAAAGGTAAGGAATACTTCCAAAAGGGCGAGTTGCTCTCTGTAGAGCCACTGGTCATCAAAAACGGATCCCAGCCTGCGGTAGCCATACGCAATCACGTGTGGGTAGAAGTTCCGAATCTGAAAATCGAGATCCTCCGCATGGACAATGCTCTCCCTCAACAACTCGGCCTCAACATCCAAACGCCGCATCTCGCTTTCAAGAGCTTCGGCATCTCCCGCTTCGAATAGCTTAGACCGAAGCTCTAGTGCTCTTTGAATACGATCCAATAGATCATCTTCCACAGCACGCACGCGCTCGAAAAGATCCAAAGCTGCAGGGCTTGGCAAGGGCACTCTCAAAGCTCGCAAAACTCGCAAATTGAGCGTAGGGACCACCGCTCCTTGAGAAGGACTCAGGCGTTTTTGACCTGCTGCAGAATTCAAGAAGCCCACCAAGTAGGCTGCCATTAACCGGTGTTCCTCCCGTAGCCGTATTATATAAACAGTGTCGCTGACGAGAGCTCCCACAAACTCTTCGCCCACTACCATGGATTTGGGATTCATACCTATCCTTTGCAGCAGGATGTCCCCCTTTTGCGCAATGATCGCTCGGGTTGGGTCTCTGGGCGCGGGCCAGCGCGCGAGATCCTCTATGGAGAGCCGCCTGACGCCCATATCTCTGCCTTGAAGCACTGCCAGCTCTTCCAGTCCTTCGCCTAAATCCGAGCGGCCTTTTCCCTGATAAATATCTGCAATCCGGTCCAATTGCTCCCCAGATAACACCTTGCTATGGTACAAGCCTGCCTGAAGATAAAACCCTTGATGTGCAATCTCTTCAAGCGTCACTATTTTGGAAAAACCATCTTCGTGACGGAATTCGTGGATAGAACTAACGATCTTCTCCCAATCCTTGATTTGATGGAATTTCTTCGCAGGGGTTCGAGAATACGTTGAGGCGTCTACAAAAAGGACTCTTCCATTCCTATTGGACGACTTTGCGCGGTTGATCACCACGATAGCTGGCGCCACTCTGGTTGCAGAGAAAATCCCGGATGGCAGCGCCACCACAGCTTCGATCAAATCACTTTCTAGAAGGCCCTGCCGAATATGTCTTTCCGCACCTTCTCGGGACAAGGCTGCCTGAGGCATCACAACCGCCATACGACCTCGCGGGTTTAGAATAGCGACCATGTGTTGCAGGAAGGCGTAATCGCCTCTATTTGCCGGCGGAATCCCAAATCGGAATCGCCGAGGATCGTTCTCCGCGACGTCTTTTCCCCAATTAGGCATCGCGGCGGGGGGATTAGAAAGCACGAGATCAAAGGACATCAGTTCGCCGTGCTCGGAGAGTTTCGGGTCCCGAATGGAGTCACCCTTTGCGATTCGTGCATCCGGAAGCCCGTGCAACAACAGATTCATCTTGCAGAGAATCCAGGTGGCTTGGTTCTTCTCCTGGCCGTAGAGAGATAGGTTCCGCCGGTTCCCGCCCTGGCGATTGACGTACCCTGCGCACTCGATCAGCAGGCCCCCTGACCCGCAAGCTGGATCGCATATTCGCATGCCCTCGCGCGGCTGGAGGATCTCGACCATAAGCCGCCCTACCTGAGGCGGGGTGGAGAACTCTCCCCCTGCTTTTTCCGCGTCGCTCGAAAAACGCTCGATCAGGTGCTCGTAGACATGGCCCAGTAGGTCCGATTCGAACAGGTTGTCGTTTCGCAGCACGATCTTCGAGAAATGCAGCACCAAACGGCCGAGAATGCTATCCCGCTGGCGAGCGTTACCGAGCTTGCGCGGATCGTTGAAATCAATGCCGGTGAGTACACCTTCGAGCGCTGGGTTGAGTTCCTCAAGCATCGCCGAGGCTCTGTTGAGCGCCTCGCCAATTCCGGCCACCGCCTTCTGTAGCTGCGGCCAGCGCGCCTCGGGGGGGACGAAGAACTGGTGCTCGTCGCGGTCTTCTGCGTCTCCGCCTTCTCGAAGGAGAATCCCTGACTCCTCCTCAAAACGATCCGACAGTCGCTTCAGAAGGAAAAAGCTGAGTACGTAGTTCTTGCACTCGCTGGCGGTGAGCGACCCTCGTAGCATCTCAGTCGCAGCCCAGAGATCGCGCTCCAAGACCTCCTCAGTCAGTTGGTGCTTTTCGTACTTCGGTGGCATTTGTAATCCGAGGGATGATATGCGAGATTGTAGGCCGTTCCGAGCCGGTGCTACTGATCCTCCCGGGTCGTCTTTTGGGTGGAGGTGAAGACGAGAGGACCGACGGGCTGGCCAGCTAGCTGGAGGCGCAGGAAAGCGCTCGAACCAGTGGTCTGTGGTCCCCGATGGGCACAGCGCCACAGGACCGTTTCGGGCTTCAGCTATAACTGCTTGATTCTAGTACTGATAGCTGGTGCACCCTGAGGGAGTCGAACCCCCAACCTACAGATCCGTAGTCTGTTGCTCTATCCAATTGAGCTAAGGGTGCACGAAGAACGGCCACGTGCAGGAGGGGCATTCTACGGCACGGGGACTTGAGGCTGCAACCCGGCCCCGTTGGGGAGTACGCGGGCGGGACCCCTTGGGAGGAGGGTGCCGCCCGCTGGGGATGGCCGGCGGGTTCCGGGAGTCAGGCTCTCGTCAGACGGGTTCGCAGTGGCAACTGCCGTGCTGGTCGCACACGCAGGCGCCGTGCAGCCTCGCGCAGAGGGCCGGGTTGCAGGTCCCGATCTGCGGGCGGGGCAGCGGCGATGACAGGAGGACGGGATCGAACGCTGCCGGGGCTGGCGCGGCCGTCGCCAGCCAGGCGCCGAAGCCGGGCGCGCAATCGACGCTGTTCTGGGCGGGAGTTGGTGGCGCGGCGGGGATCGGGGCCTGGGCGAGGGCTCCGGCGGCGCAGGCGAGGAGCAGCAGGGTGCAGAGGATCAGGATCTTGTTCATTGAACCTCCTTCTAGTGGGATCGAGGTGAACGGCCATCCCCAACAAGCTCGGTGCCCGGGGACGGCAGCGTCGAGCCCTGCCCACGGCTGCTCGCAGCGAGAAGGCTCGCCGAGTTCTGCCGCTACTCGATCAGGCCTTCGAGGGGGGAGGAGGCGGAGGCGTAGAGCTTCCTGGGGATGCGGCCGGCGTGGGCGGCGAGCCAGCCGGCCTCGACGGCGAGCTTCATGGCGCGGGCCATGCGGAGGGGATCGGCGGCGCCGGCGACTGCGGTGTTCATGAGGACGCCGTCGGCGCCCAGCTCCATGGCGAGCGCGGCGTCGCTCGCCGTGCCCACCCCGGCGTCGACGATGACCGGCACCTTGGCCTGCTCGAGGATGATGCGGAGGTTGGCCGGGTTGCGGATCCCCATCCCCGAGCCGATGGGCGCTCCGGCCGGCATGACGACGGCGGCGCCCAGCTCCTCGAGCTTCCGGCAGACGACCGGATCGTCGTTGGTGTAGGGGAGGACGACGAATCCCTCCGCCACCAGCCTTTCGGTCGCCTTCAGGAGCTCGACGTTATCGGGGAAAAGGGTCTTGGGATCGCCGATCACCTCCAGCTTGACCCAGTTCCAGCCCCCCGCCTCGCGCCCCAGCCGGGCGGTTCGCACCGCCTCGTCGGCGGTGTAGCAGCCGGCGGTGTTGGGGAGGAGGAGGTAGCGGTCGGGATCGACGAAGTCGAGGAGCGACCCCTTGCCCCGCTCTTCGAGGTTCACCCGCCGCAGGGCGACGGTCACCATCTCGGTGCCGGAGGCTTCCAGGGCGGCGGCCATGACCTCGAAGTCGGGGTACTTGCCGGTGCCCAGGATGAGCCGTGAGTGGAAAGTGCGGCCGGCGATGGTGAGCGGCGCGATTTCGGTGGCGGCGAGCGACGTGATCATGATGCCTCCTGCTGAAGGCATTCTAGACCAGAGGAGGATGGCGGATAGCCGCGCCCTCCACAGGTGAGGGCGCTACGAAAACATGGCTTCCGCCTTCTCGGGAGTAGCGCCCGGACCTGTGCCGGGCGCGCAGGTGTAGGCCGGCCCCTCAACAGGAACGCGGGGAAATCTCGACGCTGAAGCGGACCTGGGCGTCGGTGCGGGCCAGGCTGACGACGTGGAAGGGGCGCTCGGAGGTCATGCAGCGGCAGTTGGCGGCCGGCGGCTGCTCGAGGACGTCGACTGCCAGGCTGCCGTCGCCGGCGCGGACGATCGAGCGCACGCTGACCTTGGCGACGCAGCTCTGGGTGGGCATGGCCGCGACGACCAGCATCTCGCGGCTGAAGTCGACGGCGGGCGGCGTGTCCTGAAGCGAGCTGCCGGCCTGGAGGTCGGCCCACACCCGCGCCCAGGTGGCGGCGTCGCGGACGACCACCCGGAGCTGGTCGCCGTTCTGACCCGGAACGGCGAACTGGATGACGGTGGTAAAGGTTACAGAGCCGTGCGCCTCGGTGGGAGACGTCGAGCCGTTGGTGCAGGCGAGGAGCGAGAGCGCGGCAAGCACGGCGGAACGGGCAAGCTGGGCGGTCGTCGGCATCGCCGTCCTCCGAATCGGTCGTCGCTGGAGCTGGCCCCGTTTCCCTTGATCCCGGGCGCCCCATCGCGTGAAGGGGCGCCATCCGTCGCTCTATGAGGCCAGATCACTGAATGTTACGCAAGCGCTGTGCCATTGGGAGCTCAGTCTACCCCGCAATCGCCAGCTGCGGCTCCGGGGCGGCGGCGACGATCCGGTTGGCGTCGTCGACGAAGACCAGCGACGGCCGGTGGGAGCGGGCGACCGCGTCGTCGTACTCGGCGTAGGTCGCCAGGATGACGAGGTCTCCCGCCCGCGCCTTGTGCGCCGCGGCGCCGTTGATGACGATCTCGCCCGCCCCCGGCCGTCCGGGGATGGCATAGGTCGCGAAGCGCTCGCCGTTGGTCACGTTGTAGATCTCCACCCTCTCCCAGGGCAGGAGGTCGGCGGCCGTCATGAGCAGGGGGTCGACGGTGACCGACCCCTGGTAGTGGAGGTTGGCGTCGGTCACCGTCGCCCGATGGATCTTCGACTTGAGAAGCATTCGCCGCATGATTCGGCTCACTCCCTGAGGCGGCCGTCGCCGACCGCGAGTTGAACGTTGTCGATCAGGCGGGTGGCGCCCAGGCGCGCCGCCAGCGGCAGCACCACCCGGCCGGAGAGGGCGTCGACGGGCCGGAAGCTGACGGCGTCGACCACCTCCGCGTACTCGACCCTCGCGCGCGGCTCCGCGGCCAGCACCTCGCGCAGCAGTCGCCGCACCTCGTCCCCCCGCCGCTCTCCCTTTTCGATCGCCCCTTGCGCCGACCGTAGGGCGCGGTAGAGGACCGTCGCGGCCCGGCGCTCCTCGCCTGCCAGGTAGACGTTCCGCGACGACATGGCGAGGCCGTCCGCCTCGCGGATCGTCGGGGCTGCCACGATCTCGACCTGGAGGTGGAGGTCGCGCACCATGCGGCGCACGACGGCGAGCTGCTGGGCGTCCTTCTCGCCGAACACCGCGACGTCCGCGCGGACCAGGTTCAGGAGCGCGCAGACGACCGTCGCCATACCCCGGAAGTGGCCGGGCCGGAAGTCCCCTTCGAGCCCCAGGGCCGGCTCTCCGAGATCTACGATGGTCGAGTGCCCCGGGGGGTAGATGGTCTCGACCTCGGGCAGGAAGAGGAGGTCGCAGCCGGCGTCCTCGAGGAGCTCGCCATCGCGCTCCGGCTGCCGCGGGTAGCGCGCGTAGTCCTCGCCTGGACCGAACTGGGCGGGGTTGACGAAGACCGAGGCGACCACCCGGTCGGCGTGCCGGCGGGCGAGGCGGACGAGCGAGAGGTGGCCGTCGTGGAGCGCCCCCATGGTGGGAACGAACCCGATGGTCTTGCCCTCGGCTCTCTGGAGCGCCACCTCCCGCCGGAGGTCTTCCTCGGTGCGGACCGTGAGCATGGCCGGGCGCTAGCCGTAGAGCTTCTTGACGTCCTCGGCGGCGCGCGGAGCGGAGCCGTCCTTCCCAGGGGTGGCCGCGGCGCCGGGGCCGTAGCTCTCCTCGGGGCTGGGGAAGCGGCCGGCGCGGACGTCGTCGGCGAAGCGGGCGATGGCCTCGCGGGAGGCCAGGCCGAGCTCGGCATAGCGCCGCACGAAGCGCGGCGCGATCCGCTCCTCGAGCCCCAGGAGGTCGTGGTAGACGAGCACCTGGCCGTCGCAGGCGGCGCCGGCGCCGATGCCGATGGTGGGGATGGTGAGGCGGCGGGAGACCTCGGCCGCGAGATCGGCCGGGACGCACTCGAGGACCAGCGAGAAGGCGCCCGCCTCCTCGACCGCGAGGGCGCTGTCGAGGATCGCCGCGCGCGCCCCTTCGCCGCGGCCCTGCACCTTGAAGCCGCCGAGGCGATGAACCGACTGCGGGGTGAGCCCCAGGTGGGCCATCACCGGGACCTCGGCCGCCGCCATGGCGGCGACCAGCTCCGGCCGCGCCCCCTCGATCTTCACCGCCTGGGCGCCGGCCTCCTTGACGAAGCGGATGGCGTTGCCGACCGCCTGCTCCGTCCCCAGGTGGAAGGAGCCGTAGGGCATGTCGGCCACCAGGAGGGCGCGCTTGACGCCGCGCTTGACCGCCCGCGTGTGATGGAGCATCTCCTCCATTGTCACCGCCAGGGTGTCGGGGTGGCCGAGCACCACCATGGCGAGCGAGTCGCCCACCAGGACGATGTCGGCGCCCGCCGCCTCGGCGGTC
>DATNKQ010000079.1:0-8304 GCA_035603315.1 Thermoanaerobaculia bacterium | reverse complement strand
GTCGAGCCGATCCAGGGGGAGGCGGGCATCGTCCTGCCGCCAGCCGGCTACCTCAAGCGGCTGCGCGAGATCACCGAGCGCCACCACTCCCTCCTGATCTGCGACGAGATCCAATCCGGCCTGGGCCGCACCGGCAAGATGTTCGCCTACGAGCACGAGGGCATCCGGCCGGACGTCGTCATCGTCGGCAAAGCGCTCTCGGGCGGCTTCTACCCGGTCTCGGGCATCCTCGCCGACGACCCGGTGATGGACGTCTTCCATCCCGGCGACCACGGCTCGACCTACGGCGGCAATCCCACCGCCGCCGCCGCCGGCCGCGCCGCCCTCCGCGTCCTCGTCGAGGAGAAGATGGTCGAGAACTCGGCCGAGCTCGGCCCCTACTTCATGGACCGCCTGCGCGAGATCGACTCCAAGCACGTCAAAGAAGTGCGCGGCAAGGGTCTGTGGATCGGCATCGAGCTCCATCGCGAGGCCGGCGGCGCTCGCCGCTTCTGCGAGGCGCTGCAGAAAGAGGGCCTGCTCTGCAAGGAGACGCACGACCACGTCATCCGCATCGCTCCTCCCCTGGTCATCCTCAAGGAGGAGATCGACTGGGCGCTCGAGCGCCTGAAGAAGGTCCTGACGGCGGCCTAGCCCTCCGCCGCTCCGCATCCCTGCCTCTCTGGTCCGGCGGGCGACGACATCTCCCGCCGGACCGTTCGCGCCACCTGGCCGGCGCGCCGCGGCGCCTGGCTGGCCCGCCTCTTGCGTACACCCGCAGGCGATCTGAGGAGCGCCATGACATTCCAGGACCTGGCACGCTGGCGCAACTGGCCCTGGGCCGCCAAGCTCACCGCGCTCCTGGTCGCCCTGGCGATCGCGCCGCTGGCCGTCGTCTCCCTGTACAACTACGCCTCCACGCGGCGCGAGCTCTTGTCCGCCTCGCGGAGCGAGAGCCTGCAGCAGGCGCGCGGCACGGCCCAGGAGATCGACGCTTATCTGGGGAACGTCCTCGCCGACCTGCACGTCATCGCCACCGCTCCGGCGACGGTCCATCTCGCCGGTCGCTCCGCGGCCGGCGGAGAGGCCGAGGCGGCGGATGTCGGCATCATGCTGCGGCAGATGCGCGACAGCCATGGATTCGACGCCATCTATCTCACCGACTCGACCGGCGCCGTGATCCTGGCGACCGATCCCCGCCTCCTCGACCGCCACTACGCCGCCGCCCCCTTCTTCGCCAGCGCGGTCCAGGGGAAGACCAGCTTCGACGAGCCGCGCGAGGACCCCGCGGACGGCCGCATCTTTCTCCACCTCTCCGCTCCCATCCGCAGTGAAGGGGGAAGGATCGTCGGCACCGCCGTCGGTCGGGTGACCCTGGCGGAGATCGACCGCATCGTCGACGCCGACACTCGTTTCGGGGGCCGCGGCGAGTTCGGCATCCTCTGGGACGCCGACGGCATCCGCCTGAGCCATCCCACGAAGCCTGGGTGGCGCTTCCGCCCCTTCTCGCCGCTTTCCCCGTCCGCGGTCAACCGGCTGGTGGCCGAGCGCCGCTTCGGCCCGGCGACTGCCGAGCTGCTATCGGTCCGGCGCCCGATTGCGGGGATCGTCGAGCGCTCGCGGCGGCTGCTCTCCGTGGCCGCCGGGAAGAAGGTCCCCGCCGATCCCAACCTCCGCGTCCAGGCGGCCGGCGCCGAGCCGGTCGACGCCGTGATCGTCCCCCTGCGCAATCAGCGCTGGCTCTATGGCATCTTCACTCCCGAGACGGAGATCCTGGCGGCGCTGCGCCGAGAGACCCAGCGCGGGCTGGCTATTGCCGTCGCCACCGCCCTCCTGGCGATCGGCCTCGCGTTGACCACGGCCCGTTGGGTGACCCGTCCCCTGCGCCTCGTCGGCCAGGCCGCCAATGCCATCGCCGCGGGCGATGCCGCACGCCGCGTCGGGCTCGACCAGCGCGACGAGCTGGGCCGCCTGTCCACCGCCTTCGACGCCATGGCCGATGCCGTCGCCGCCAAGGACGCCGAGCTCCGGGCCCACGCGGAGCAGCTGGAGCTGCGGGTCGAGGAGCGCACGGCGGCGCTGCGCGCTTCGGAGGCGGAACTGCGCTCCCTCTTCGCCGCCGCCGAGGAGGCGAACCGAGTCAAGGACGAGTTCCTGAGCACCGTCTCGCACGAGCTGCGAACCCCCTTGAGCGCCATCCTCGGCTGGACCTGGATGCTGGCCGGCGGCCGCCTCGACGTCGAGGCGAGCCGGCGGGCGGTCGCCACCATCGAGAGGAACGCCCGGGCGCAGAGCCAGATCATCGAGGACCTGCTGGACGTCTCGCGCATCATCACCGGCAAGCTGCTGCTCGACGTTCGCCCCGTCGAGCTGGCGCCGATCGTCGAGGCGTCGCTCGACGCCGCGCGGCCGGCCGCCGCGGCCAAGGAGATCCGCTGCGAGGCTCACCTCGAGCCCGGTACGCTGGTGACAGCGGATGCCAACCGCCTCCAGCAGGTGGTCTGGAACCTGCTCTCGAACGCCGTCAAGTTCACCCCTCGGCAAGGGCGGGTGGAGGTGCGGACCGAGACGGTGGACGGTCAGGTGGAGCTGCGGGTGAGCGACACCGGGATCGGCATCCGGCGGGATTTCCTCGATCACGTGTTCGACCGCTTCCGCCAGGCCGACAGCAGCACGACCCGCACCTACGGCGGCCTCGGGCTCGGCCTCGCCATCGTTCGCCACCTGGTCGAGCTGCACGGCGGGACGGTGGCCGCGGAGAGTCCCGGCCCCGGGCTGGGGGCGACCTTCACGGTCCGCCTGCCGCCCGCCGCCTCGGCGACGGACGAGCCGGCCGCGGGAGGCGAGCGGATGGCGGCGGCCGCGAGAGCGCCGGGAGACGACCTTTCGCTAGCCGGATTGAACGTTCTGCTGGTCGACGACGAGCCCGATGCCCGCGAGCTCCTGCCGGCGGTGCTCGAGCGCTACGGGGCACGGGTCCGAGTGGCCGGCTCGGCCGGGGAGGCGCTCCTTCTGCTCGAACGCTTCGGCGCCGACGTGCTGCTGGCCGACATCGGCATGCCGGACGAGGACGGGTACTCCTTGATCGGCAGAGTCCGCCGGCTCGACGGGCGCGTGGCCAGCGTCCCGGCGATCGCGCTCACCGCCTATGCCGGCGGCGGCGACCGCCGGCGGGCCCTGGAAGCCGGTTTCCAGGCCCACCTGGCCAAGCCGGTGGCGCCGCGCGACCTGGCGGCCGCGGTGGCCCGTGCAGCGAAGATCATGGACCCCGTCACCCACTGAAAGAGAGGCGATTCATGAGATCCCACCTGCTCCTCGCGTTCCTCACCCTCCTTTTCTCCATGGTCCACGGCGCCGATGCGGACACGGACGCGCAGCGCATCGCGGCCGCGCACGAGGGCGATCGCCCCGACGCCACGCCGGCCGCTCGCACCGCGCCCTCGGTGCCCGTCACCGGCGAGAACGTCGTCTACGGCGAGGCCGCAGGCAAGAAGCTCAACGGCTTCCTCGCCCGGCCGGCGGGAGCGAAGGGTCCGTTGCCCGGGCTCATCGTGATCCACGAGTGGTGGGGGTTGAACGACAACATCCGCGACATGGCGCGCCGTCTGGCGGGAGAAGGCTATGCAGCTCTCGCCGTCGATCTCTACGGCGGCGCGGTGGCGACCAGCCCCGACGCCGCAATGCAGCTCATGCAGGCGTCGATGAAAGACCAGCCGGCCGGCGAGGCCAACCTGCGCCAGGCCTATGCCTACCTCACGACCCAGCAGCACGCGCCCAAGGTCGGCGTCATCGGCTGGTGCTTCGGCGGCGGTTGGTCGCTCAATACCGCGATTCTCCTTCCCGACAAGGTCGACGCCACCGTCATCTACTACGGCCATCCGGTGATGGATCGCGCCAAGCTCCAGCCCTTGAAGATGCCGATCCTCGGCTTTTTCGGCGGCCAGGACCAGAGCATCCCCGTCGCCAGCGTCCGCGAGCTCGAGTCGACGCTCAGGAGCCTGGGCAAGGCGGTCGAGTTCCACGTCTACGAGGATGCCGGCCACGCCTTCGCCAACCCGTCGGGCACCAACTACCGTCCGGAGGCGGCCGCCGACGCGTGGAAGCGGACGGTGGATTTTCTGGCGAAGAACCTCAAGCGGGCTTGAGGAGCTGCACTCAGCTGCGCCCGGCACAGCTCCGGGCGCTACTCTTGGATGGGATGGAAACAGGAAGGGGCGCCGAACTGCTGGCGCCCCTTCGCAGGAAACAGCCGGCGTCGCCGCCGGTTCGTTGCTTAACTCTTAGGCAGGCTTCTTCTCGGTGGTCTTCTTGGCCGGCCAGATTTTGATCTTGGTGGCGGTCTTGGTGTCGCCGGAGGTGGTGTACCACACGGTCACCTTGTCGCCGACGGCCGGGGTGGAACCCTTGGGGGTGACGACGGTCTTGTCGTCCCAGCTGAAGGTCCAGCTGTCCTTGGTGCCCTTGACCGCGATGGTCTTGGCGGTGGCGTCGTAGGCGGTCACCTCGCCCGTAGCCGAGGGGGTCTTCTTGTGGGAGGAGGACTTCTTGGTGGTCTTGGTGGCCGTGGTCGTGCTGGTGGTGGTCGAGGTCGTGGCAGCAGCCGCACCCGCGTCCGCGGGCTTGGCCATGTCGCTGCCGGCCGCCTGCTTGGCCGGGGCGGCGGTGGTCTGGGCAGCGGCGAAGGCCGCCGTGGTCAATACAAAGAGGACACAGAGAACCCACACCGATGTCTTGCGCATTGCACTCTCCTTTTCGGGATCGGAGATTATCTCCGCCCCTTGTTAGCCAATGTTTTGCATTGGGAATGCCAGGTCTTCGTGCCGATTTCCCCCGGGGGAACCGCGTGCCCTGGGGGGCTTCACGCATTCCTGGCGCGCCACTCCAACCTATCCTCGCCAAAACGGCATACCAAAAGCGCGGGGCGATTCTATACCAGACGGCGTCAGATGGAATCAATGCAATCCGCGCGCCGTATCTCAGGCCGCCAGCAGCCGAACGGCGGCGCCGGCGGCGCCGAACATGGCGGTGCGATCGTTGAGGATCACCCGCACCGGCACCGCCTCCAGGTAGGCTTGAAATCTCCCCTTGTCGGCGAAAGCGCGCACGAACGTCCCCTCCTGCAGCTTGGGGAGGATCTTGGGGGCGATTCCCCCGCCCAGGAAGACGCCGCCGGTCGCCGTCCCCAGGAGAGCGAGGTTCCCAGCTGCGGCGCCGTAGGCGGCGGCGAAGGTCTCCATTGCCTTGTCGCAGAGGCGGGAGGCGCCGGCGATGGCGGCCTCGGCGATGACCTTGGACGGGTCCTCCGCCAGGAGCCGCCGGCGCAGATCCTCGCTCTCGGCCTCCCGCCCGCTGTCGCGCAGATGCTCGTAGACCGCGTGCAGCCCGGGTCCCGAGACCACCCGCTCGACGCTGACGTGTCCGAAGCGGGCGCGGAGGGTGCGGAACAGGGCTACCTCCCCCTCGCCGCGGGGCGCAAAGTCCATGTGTCCTCCTTCGGACGGCACCGGCACGTGCGCCTCCCCAACCTCCGGCATGAGCGCCATCCCAAGACCGGTGCCGGCGGCGATGAGGACCCGATTCCCGCGGGCGCCGGGCTGGCCGACCTGGAGCACCGCCAGGTCTTCCGGCGCCAGAAGGGGGATCCCGTGCGCGGTGGCCACCAGATCGTTGACGAGGAGCACGGCCGGGATCCGGAGCTCCCGCCCGAGTGCGGACCCGTCGAGCTGCCAGGCGAGGTTGGGGGTGCGGGATCGGTTGTCGACCACCGGCCCCGGGACGCCGAAACAGGCGGCGCCGAGGGCCGGGCGGTCCCCTGCCAGGAAGCCCTCCAACATGGGCGCGAGTCCGGGAAACTCCGCGCTCACGAAGTGGGCGCTGCGGACGAGGAGCGGCCGTCCGGCCTCCACCCGGAAGAGCCCGAGGTTGGTCTTGGTGCCGCCGACGTCGCCGGCCACGACCAGGCCACCCAGCCTGTTCATCCGCCGTCCTCCCCGTCGGCACTGTATGCGAGATCTCGACCCGTGGACAATTGAGCGGCGGGTCGCGGCGGGCGTGGTACCATCGCGTGCCGCGCAAGACCGAGAACGATGGCAGCCGATCGACGGGACAGGACGGTGCGGTGGCTGGGGATCGGGCTCATGTTGCTGGCTCTCCTCGGTTGCGGTGCCGCACGGGGGCGCGACTACGTTGTCCGCGGGCGGGTGGCCGAGCTCCCCGACCCCCACGATCCGGCGAGCGGATTCCAGGTCTCCCATGAGGCGGTGGACGACTTCGTCGGCCGCGACGGTCAGCGGACCGGTATGGACCCGATGACCATGGGGTTCCCGCTCGCCCCCGGTGTGTCGCTCAAGGGTCTTCTGGTAGGCGACCCGATCCGTTTCGTGCTGCACATCGACTGGAGCGCCGAGCCGACCGTGCGCATCACCCGTATCCGCAAGCTCCCGCCGGGCACCCCCATCGTCTTCCGGGCGGCGGAGCCGGGCCGGGAGAGGCCCAAGCGGTAAGATTCGCGAAAGACAACCAAGGAGGAGGAAGTATGCCGGTACGTCAGGCAAAGGCGGTTTGGGAAGGTGGGCTCAAGGACGGTCAGGGGAAGGTTTCGCTCGGCAGCGGCGCCTTCGAGGGCCGCTACTCGTTCGGCTCCCGCTTCGAAGAGGCGGGGGGGACCAATCCCGAGGAGCTGATCGGCGCCGCCCATGCCGGCTGCTTCTCGATGGCGCTCGCGGCCGGCCTCGGACGCGCCGGCTTCTCGCCGCGTCGGGTCTCCACCTCGGCCAAGGTGCATCTGGAAAAAGTCGGAGAGGGATTCAAGATCACCCGCATCGAGCTCGAGAACGAGTCGGAGGTGCCGGGGGTCGACGACGCGGCCTTCCAGGACGCGGCGCGCAAGGCCAAGGAGGGTTGCCCGGTTTCGCAGGCCCTGGGCGGCGTCGAGATCACCCTCAAGGCCCATCTCGCCGGTCAGTAGCGTCGCCGGAGTGAGGTTGGATGGGCGGGCGGGTCGAGGAGCTGCAGAAAATATAGAAAAAAACCTATTTTTCCCTTGACATCGCCCAGTCGCGCCCGTAACCTTCGTTTTCACGCATAGTTAAGGAGATCAGCATGGCGTGGAAACGAGACGATTACCCCAACGCCCAGCCCGAACAACCCGCCAGCCCGCCCCGTCCGACCGCCGCGTCCCCCTCCCCGGAGCCACCCCGTCGCGCCGACCGGGCCACCATCGGCCCATCGATTTTCATCAAGGGTGACCTGGCCGGCGAGGAAGACCTGGTGATCGAAGGACGCGTCGAGGGAAAGGTCGATCTGAAGCAGCACAACGTCACGATCGGCAAGAACGGCCGGGTGAAAGCCGACGTTTTCGGCCGCATCGTCACCGTCGAGGGCGAGGTGGACGGCAACGTCATCGCCCAGGAGCAGGCCGTCCTCCGCCAGTCCGGGGCGGTGCGCGGCAACATCACGGCGCCGCGCGTCACCCTGGAGGACGGCTCCCGTTTCAAGGGCAGCATCGACATGGAGCCACGGGAAGGAAAGCACGCAGCGCCCGCAGTCGGGATCAAGCCGCCGCCGGAGCCGCCGGCGAGGGCCGCGGGCGCGAGCTCGGAGAGCGTCGTCAACCGGCCCGCCAACGCCTGATGCGCTGGTTCACCTCCTCGGCCGTCGACAAGCGGCAGGACCCGGCCCCACCGGCCGGTCCCGAGACGCAGGTCCATCGCTCGCTGGCGCTCACCTCGCTCTTCGAGGAGATCCGGCACGACCACAAGCTCCAGGTCCTGGACCTCGGCTGCGCGGTCGGCTCGAACGTCGAGTTCCTGTCGCGGTTCGATTGCAAGCTCTACATCGAGGACCTCTACGCGGCCCTCGTGGCACGCGCGCCCGCGGGCCCCGAGGCCGAGGAGGCGGGACCTCAGTTCTTCGCCGAGTTCCTGCCCCTGCCGGAATCGACCCGCTTCGATGTCGTGCTCGCCTGGGACACGTTCAACTACTTGACGCGGAAGGAGTTGGGCCACCTGATCCGACACCTGCGGAAGTTTTGCCAGCCGGGGACGGTCGTCTTCGCCCTGATGTCCACCTTGAAGCAGATCCCGGCGCAGCCGATCCGCTTCCGGATCGTCGACGAGGAGCGGCTGGCCTACGAACCGCGCACCCTCGCCCAGCGTCCGTCGCCTCGCTTCGCGCCGGCCGAGATCGGCGACCTGTTGAGCGGCTTCCGGGTCGACCGCTCCTTTCTCCTCCGCCACGGCATCCAGGAGTATCTGTTCGTCCGCGAGCCGGAGGTCCCCGAGCGCCGGATCGCCCAGCCCATGGTGCGGCGGGCGTAGGCCGCCG
>DATNKQ010000026.1:0-4041 GCA_035603315.1 Thermoanaerobaculia bacterium | reverse complement strand
CCTCGAGATCATCCCCCAGCTGCCGCGCGGCTACGACGTCGTCCTTGCCGCCGACACCCTGGAGCACCTGAGCGACCCCGGACGCATGCTCGACCTCATCCACGCCGCGCTCGCGCCCGGCTCGCCGCTCCTCATCTCGGTCCCCAACATCGCCAACCTCTACGTGCGCCTGAACCTCCTTTTCGGCCGCTTCCCCTACGCCGAACGGGGCCTCCTCGACCGCACCCATCGCGTCTTCTTCACCCGCAGCTACCTCCGCGGCCTGCTCGCCCGCGCGGGGTTCCGCATCGAGCGCGAGGCGGTGTCGCTCATCCCCCTGCCGCTCGCCTTCCCGCGGCTGCCGCCCGCGCTGCTGTCGGCCCTGTCGTGGGTCCTTGCCGGCGCCACCCGGCTGCTGCCGACGCTCCTGGGCTACCAGATCCTGGTGATCGCGCGGCGGGCCTGAGGCGCCGCGGCAGATCTCGCCCGAGACGGTATGCTCAATTCTTCGGCAGGCAGGGACCGGCGGATCGCGCTCCTCCTCGCCCTCTTCGCCCTTCTCCTCTACAACGCCAACCTGCGCGAGATCGCGGCCGGCGACACCTTTCCCGCGCGCTTCCTGCCGATGGCCGTCCTGCACTCCGGCACCGTCTACCTGGACGACCTCGTCGAAGCGACCCGGATGGGGCGCCTGCACCCCTACTGGATCCTCCCCGTCCGCGGCGGGCGGTTCGCCTCGGTCTACCCCTTGGTGACGCCGCTCCTGGCGACGCCGCTCTACCTGCCCGCCGTCCTCTACCTCGACCATCATGGTTGGGGCGACGTCGAGGGGGTGCAGAAGGTCGGCCGGGTGATGGAGAAGATCGCCGCTTCCTGCATCGCCGCGGCCAGCGTCGGCCTCCTGTTCTGGCTGCTGCGCCGGCAGCTGTCGCGCGGCCGTGCTCTCGCCCTCGCGGCCCTCTTCGCGTTCGGCACCGAAACCTGGGCGATCTCCAGCCAGGCGCTCTGGCAGCACGGCACTGCCGAGCTGTTGATCGTGGTAGCCCTCCTCGCCGTGACCGGGCAGCCGACCATGAAAGGCCTGTTAGTGGCTGGCCTGGCATCCGGCCTGGTGATCGCCAACCGCCCGCCGGACGTCCCGCTGGCCGCCGCCTTCGCGATCTATGCCTTGTTCTGGGCGCGGCCGCCGCGGGCGCTGCTCTTCTTCGCCGCCGCCGCGCTGCCGCTGGCGCTCACGGTGGGCTATGACGTGATCACCTTCGGCAACTTGAGCGGCGGCTACGGCTACATCGTCCAGCATGGCCCCGGCTACGCCAAGTTCTTCAGCTATCCGCTGGGGTCGGGGCTCGTCGGAGAGCTCCTGAGCCCCGGCAAGGGGCTCTTCGTCTACTCTCCCTTCCTGCTCTTCCTGCCTCTCTACCTCCGGCGCAGCCTGACCCCTTCCCGGCGCCTGCTCACCGTCTGCCTGCTGGTGGGGATGGCCCTGCAGCTGGTGATGTACGCCAAGACCGACTGGCGCTCCGGCTACAGTTACGGACCGCGCTACCTGACCGACCTGGTCCCCATCCTGATCTGGATGCTGGCGCCGGTCGTGGAGTCGCTCGAGGACCTGGCCTTCGGCGCCTTCCTGACCGCCGGCCTGTTCTCGATCTACGTACAGCTGATCGGAGCCTTCTACTACCCGGGCGGCGGCAGCGATCAGCTCTACTACCCGGAGGGGGAGGCGAGCACCGACCTGACGAACGTCTGGAAGCCCGAGGACGCGGCCTTCGTCGTCGAGCTCAAGGCGGGGCCGCGGCACCACTTCGAGTTCCTCGACCTGCGGCACCAGCCGCGCTGACCGGGGAGGAACCCGGCGCTTATTGGAAGTAGCCGTTGGCGTCGACGATGACGTCGACCTGACTGCTGGCTGGCATCCCGACCTGCATGGTCAGGTGTCCGAGCCCGTCGAAGGACAGCGGCACGACCAGGTTGTTGGCCAGGGTTCGGCCGGCCGAGAAGTTGATGGTGCTGGTGCCGGGATTGCCGTCGCCGCCGGGATAGAAGGTGACGAACCCCCCGTGGTTGGCGTTGGTGATGGTGATGTTGAGCGACACCGCCTTGGCCGTCGCGGGGATGTTGCAGACCCCATGCACGGTCAGGGTCCGCACCTCTCCACCCACCAGGGACGGTCCGCCGTAGGTCCCGTTTCCCGCATTGCGCGAATCGGAGATGCGGCAGGGCGTGATGGTGAAGAAGCCGAGCGGCGGCGGCACGCGGGGGCAAAGGTGAGGCGGCGAGGCCCAGGCGCCGTGCTGGCGGTCGCGGCGGAACATCGGCCAGGGCAGCGCGCCGACGCTGCCGGCCTTCCACACCGTCACCACGGCATCGTCGGTGGGGGGGGAGAAGCTGGTGCCCGTGGCGACGACGATGTCGAGCTCCGTGCCGGCGCCGTCGAGATCGCCGACCGCCGGCCCCTGCGCCTGGTCGGGCGGCGAGTAGGACAGCATGCCCGGCCCGTGCGTGCCGTTCTCGGAGAGCTGCGTGCCGGTCTTCGAGACCAGGGTGACGTCATAGCCTCCCAGGAGCAACACCGGATTGTTGCTGCCGATCTGGGCCGCCGCCATCTCATAGACGACCGCGTTGGCTCCGGTGACCGTCTTCGGCTGCATCTGGAAGATCGTCGAGCCATCGCCCTTCAGGGCCCAGAGCATGCCGGTGTCGTCGTTCTCGACGACGTCGAGCACGCCGTTGCCGTTCAGCTCGACGAGGATCGGCGAGGTAAAGGTGTGGCCCGCCAGCGACACCGGCCAGCCGGTGACCGGCGTGCCGTCGTGGTGGAAGGCATAGAGCACCTTGCCGCCGGTGTTCATTGCCGACGTCGTGCCCACCACGATCTCCGGACAACCGTCGCCGTCGATGTCCCCCACCGCCGGCGAGGAGTCGATGCCGATCGGCGTGAGATACTTGGGGAACCCCGGAAAGTTGGTCCCGTTGCTGCGGAAGGCCCAGAGGGCGCCGCCGTCGACGCCGTTGATCGGGCTGCCCTCGGCATGCGACTCGCTGCCGATGATCACCTCGAGGCTGCCGTTGCCGTCGAGGTCGGCGAGGGCGGGGGAGCTCCACACCGAGTCGCGGACGAAGACCGGCCATCCCGGCAGCGGGTTCCCGCTCGGCCCGTCGAGGGCGTAGACGTACTGGTTGAAGGAGCCGAAGACGACGTCCTCCTTGCCATCGCCGTTGAGGTCGCCGAGGGCCGGGCTCGACACGGTATGGTTGGAGACCGGGCTCATGCCCGGCGGCGTGAAGGTCCACAGCACCGTGCCGTCCTTGTGGAAGGCCACCACCGAGGCCGGCACGTCGAGCTGGGCATTCAAGCCCGAGCCGACGACAATCTCGCGGCCGCCGTCGCCCAGGAGGTCGCCTACCGCCGGCGAGGAGAAGACGCCCAGGGGCAAGGACTTGGGCCAGCCGCCGCGGACCGAGCCGCTAGTGCCGTGGTTGTCGATGACGTAGATCTGGCCCTGCCCGCCGGTGGTGGCGGTTCCCTCGGTGCAAAGGATCACCTCCAGCTTGCCGTCGCCGTCGAGGTCCGCCAGCACGGGTTTGCTGAACTTCACCGGCCCGGCGTGCGCCGGCGTCAGGCGCAGCGTCCACTTGACGGGCGCGCCGGTGGCGAAGGCGGCGGCAGCGAGCCCAACGCCCGCCGCCAGCGCCAGGGCTGCCGAGAGCCGGCGACGGCCGGAGCCCCCTTGCTCCTGCGACCTCGAGGGAGACATCGAAAACGACTCTAGCACGCCGCCGGGGCTAGGCCGCGAGGCGACGGAGCGCCAGCAGGCCGGCGCCCGCGAGCAGCAGCGCCAGGAGGACGATGCCGCGGCGGTCGAGCGCGGGGACGGCCGGGTCGAAGGCCGGGGTCGGGCGGAAGAACATGTCGTCCCAGAACATCTCCAGGTTGCCGACGCCGAAGATGCAGCTCCTGCCGACGATCAGGGCGCTCGTCGTGCCGGCGGGCGAGGTGAA
Source organism: Thermoanaerobaculia bacterium (assembly GCA_035603315.1). Lineage (GTDB taxonomy): Bacteria > Acidobacteriota > Thermoanaerobaculia > Multivoradales > UBA5704 > DATNKQ01. The sequence goes on along the minus strand of DATNKQ010000026.1, from coordinate 60 downwards.
CCCGGCCGTGTCGCTGGCGGTCCAGGCGCCGCCCGCGGCGGTCGAATCGACCACCGGACC
>DATNKQ010000014.1:0-3631 GCA_035603315.1 Thermoanaerobaculia bacterium | reverse complement strand
CGGCTTGGGTGGAGCGGGGGTGGGGGGTGCCGGAGCGGTTTCCCGGGGTGTTGGAGGGGCCGGGACAGCGGGCCGGCCGCGGGGCCGCTCGACCCCCAGCGCCTGGGCGGGGATGATCTGCACGGGCACGAACTCGAAGGGTTGCGGCGGTTTCCCGAAGCGGGGGCCGAGGAGGGCCGCCGCCGCCACCGTGAGGTGGAGGAGGACGGCGGCCGCGAGCCCCATCCACCCGGTCCCTGAGAGGGCGTCGGCCTGGCGGCGGGCGCGCTGGGCGAGGACCTGGTCGACGGCGTCCATGGGGTGGAGAGCGGCGGGGGCCGCGCTCAGCGTCGCTCCTTCGGCGGGCGCTCGGTCACCATGCCGACCCGCTGGATGCCCCCCCGATGGAGGATGTCGAGCACGTCGATCACCCGGCCGTAGGCGACGTCGCGGTCGCCCTTCAAGAAGACCGTGTCGTCCGGCCGCGCCGCCAGCTGCGGCTTCAGGCGCTCGACCAGCTGCGCCGACGCCACCGGCGTCTCGCGGATGTAGACGAGGCCGTCGCGGTTGATCGACAGGACGATGGGATCCTCCACCTTGAGCGGCAGGTTCTTGGCGTCGGCGCGGGGGAGCGCCACCTCGATGCCCTGGTGGAGCATGGGCGCGGCGATCATGAAGATGATGAGCAGCACGAGCATGACGTCGACGAGCGGCGTGACGTTGATGTCGGCCAGCACGGCGTCATCGTCTTTGTCCCCCAGATTCAGGGCCATGATCTCCCGGGACGCCCCCAGGCGTCCGATGAATGGGTCAGGTGAAGTTGCGCTCCGCCAGGTTCATGAACTCGAGCACGAAGTCCTCCATCACCCAGCGCAGGCGCCGCACCCGGTTGGCGAAGTAGTTGTAGCCGACGAGGGCGGGGATGGCCGCCGCCAGGCCCGCCGCCGTGTTGATCAAGGCCTCGGCAATGCCCGGCGCCACCGCCACGATCGAGGTCGAGCCGCTGGTGCCGATGTCGTTGAAGGCCATCATGATGCCCCACACGGTGCCGAAGAGGCCGATGAATGGGGTGGCCGCGGCGGTGGTGGCGAGGAAGGAGATCCAGCGCGAGACCCCCAGGAGCTCGACGCCCACCGCCCGCGTCAGGCTGCGCTGGAGGGCGGCGATCGAGGTGATCCGGTAGTCGCGGCGGTCGCCCGCCTCGGGCTCGCGGGACTGCTTGATCTGGCTGTCGATCTCGGCGTAGCCGGCCTGGAAGATCCCCACCAGGGGCGAGGCGTGCAGCTTGCCGGCCTGGGCGTTGACCTCGCTGAAGCGGGCGCTGCGGTGAAAGGCCTCGAGGAAGCGCGAGCTCTGGCGGTCGGCGCGGCGGAACTGCACCAGCTTGCCCAGCATGATCGCCCAGGAGAAGAGGGAGAAGAGGGCCAGGAGGGCGAGGATCAGCTTCGCCACCGGCCCGGCCTGGGTGAAGAAGTCGAAGAGCCCCCGCCCCTCGGGAGAGGCGGCCTGCAACAGGGCGATGGACGTCCAAGGCATCAGGCTCCCCTCCCGCGCACGCGCAAACGGTCCCGCTCGCCACCGGGCGCCGCGAGCCGGAACGGCGTGGCCGGGACGCCGGAATGTCGTGCAACCGGTCCGCTTATGGGCATTCGCTGCCCTGGGCAGCAAAGAGCGTGCCGCTTTTCGTCATGCAGGTCGGGAAGCCAACGGGAATTTCCCGCCCCCCGCGGTGCTTGCTCTCTGTAGATTTTGCCGGCGGCGCGCATAGCCCTCCCGAGGCTGCTATCCTTGCACACCGGAAAACCGGGTTTCGACCCACCTACCTCAGGGAGTCCATCTTGAGCGAAGCCACCGAAGGAAAGCCAACTCTCGCCATCGCCAATGTCGTTTTCCTCGTCGGCACCTTCGCCGTGGCCGCCATCGGCACCCCCTGGTACCTGTGGACCCACGGGCTCGGCTGGCCCGAGGCCCTGACCTTTCTCACCATCTGGCTGGCGGTCGGCATGTCGATCACCGCCGGATATCATCGCCTGTTCTCCCACAAGACCTACCAAGCCTCCTGGCCGGTGCGCCTGTTCTTCCTCGTCGTCGGCGCCGCCGCGTTCGAGAACTCGGTTCTCAACTGGGCGGCCGATCACCGCGTGCACCACTCGCACGTCGACCACGACAGAGACCCCTACAACATCCAGAAGGGCTTCTGGTGGGCGCACATCGGCTGGATCTTCTTCGACAAGGAGCCGAAGAGCCACGCGGTGGTGCGCGACCTCTCCGAGGATCCCCTCGTGGTCTGGCAGAGCCGCTGGTACATCCCGCTCGGCATCGCCGTCGCTCTGGGCATCCCCGTCGTCGTCGGCCTGGCGACCGGCCGCCTCCTGGGCTGCCTGATCATCGGCTGCATCCTGCGCATCGTCGTCAGCCACCACGCCACCTTCTTCATCAACAGCCTCTGCCACATGATCGGCCGCCAGCCCTACAGCCGCGAGCACAGCGCCCGCGACAGCGCGGTGATGGCGGTGCTGGCCTTCGGCGAGGGCTACCACAACTACCATCACAGCTTCCCGTTCGACTACCGCAACGGCATCAAGGGCTGGCACTTCGACCCCGCGAAGTGGATCATCTTCTGCCTCGCGCGCCTGGGCCTCGCCCGCGACCTGCGGCGCGCCTCCGACGTCGCCGTCCTGAAGGCCAAGGTCGAGGTGCAATTCGAGAAGGCGCGGGAGAGAATGGAAGGGGTGGTCGCCGACTTCCGCGAGACCTACGAGCGGCGCCTGCACGAGGCCTACCTCTCGCTGCAGAAGGCGATGCACGACCTGCTGGCGATGCAGCGCCGGGGCGCCAAGGCCCCTGCCGCCCCGGAGCTCGAGCACCTGCCGGTCGAGACCCGGTTGGGGATGATCCACCACGCCCTCGAGCAGGCCCTGGCGGACTGGCGCCAGACCCTGCGCCAGATGAAGCAGCTCCCGGCCGTCGCCTTCGCCTGACGTGACCCGCGCTCGGCCCCTGGCGGTCGCTCTCCTGCTCGGGGTGGTAGCGGCGCTCCACGCCGAGCCGCCCTCCGCCCCGGACTCCGATCCCACCGATCTGCCGGCGAGCGTGCGCGAGACCGCCGCCCGGCTGCGCGACGAAGCGCTCCGCGGGACGCAGGCCTACGACCTCGTCCGCTCCCTCACCTTCGAGGTGGGGCCGCGGCTGGCCGGCTCGCGGGGTCTCGGCGAGGCGGTCGCGTGGGGATTGCGGACGCTCCAGCGGCTCGGCTTCCAGAACGTGCATGGGGAGAAGGTGATGGTGCCGCACTGGGAGCGCGGCACGATCGCCGGCGAGATCCTCTCCCCCTGGCGGCAGCCGGTAGCCCTGGCGGCGCTGGGAGGCAGCGTCGGCACGCCCGAGGAGGGGATCGAGGCCGAGGTGGTCGAGGTGCCGTCGCTCGCCGCGCTCGACCGGCTCGGCGCCGACCGCGTGCGCGGCAGGATCGTCTTCTTCGACACCGTCATGCAGCGCACCCGCGACGGCTCCGGCTACGGCAAGGCCGTCGGCGTGCGCGGGTCGGGGGCAGCGCGGGCCGGCAAGCTAGGGGCGCTGGCGGTGCTCATCCGCTCGATCGGCACCGGCGGCAGCCGCTTCCCCCACACCGGCGCCATGCACTACGAAGCAG
>DATNKQ010000013.1:0-4614 GCA_035603315.1 Thermoanaerobaculia bacterium | reverse complement strand
GCGCTCGTCTCCCACCACGCGCCGCGTAACGAGACCGGCCAGGTGATGGGCGTCCAGCAGACCTTCGGCGGCGTGGCGCGGATGCTCGGTCCGCTGTGGTCGGGCGCCGTCTTCCAGCACCTCAACATCCGCGCCCCGTTCTGGCTCGCCGCTTCTCTGATGGGGGCGGTGAGCTTCCTGACCGTCCAGCTCAAGGAGAGCGCGCGGCCGCAGGCGCCGACAGCGACCGCCACCCCGGAGCCCGAGGTCGCCCTACCGATGGTTCCGAAGTGACGCCGGGCGCAAAACAAGGCCGCGTTGCCGCGGCCTCGAGAGACTGTGCGAGAGGTTGGTTGCGGGGGCAGGATTTGAACCTGCGACCTTTGGGTTATGAGCCCAACGAGCTACCAGACTGCTCCACCCCGCGTCATAGTATGAACAGCGCCCCCCGTAGAGGGCGGACAGAGATGATCGCACGCCGAGGCGCCGCTGTCAATCGGCCCCCATGATTGCCCGGGCCAGGGAGTGATTTCCCGAGGCCGGGAGTTAATTCCCGGGGTCGGGAGTTATTTCCCAGGCTCGGGAGTTCTTTCCCCGGTCCGGGAGTGATTTCCCGAGGCCGGGAGATGTTTCCCGAGGCCGGGAGATGTTTCCCGAGGTCGGGAGTTAATTCCCGGGGTCGGGAGTTGTTTCCCGGAGGTGGGAATGATTTCCCGCGCCTGGGAATGCGTGCTGCCATGTGGAAGAGCAAGAAATCTCGCACGGTCGAGGTCGCGCCCGCCGATGCGGCGGCGGTGACGGCTTTCAAGCGGAGTGCCGAGGAGTATGTCCGCAAGCTGCCGGACTGGGCGACCTACCACCTCCGCACCAAGCCGTTCTACACTGTCGAGGCGGAGATCGAGCCGGCCAGCCTGCTCTATTTCCACGACGTCGCGCACCTGCTGACCGCCCTCGACCTGCCGGCGTGGGGCCGCATCCTGGACGTCGCCTGCGGGCCGGGCTGGCTCTCCGAGGTCTTCTACCGCTTCGGCTACGACGTCACCGGCGTCGACATCGCCGACGACCTGCTCAAGATCGCCGCCGAGCGCATCGCCGGCCTGCCCTTCCATCCCCTCGGCCGCACCCCGGAGTCGATCCGCTTCCTGCGGCTCGACGTCGAAGCCGAGGCTCTCGACGAGGGCTTCGACGGCATCGTCCTCTACGACTGCCTCCACCACTTCATCGACACCGCGGCCGTCCTCCGCCATCTGCGGGCCATGCTGGCGCCGGGCGGGCGGCTGTTGATCGTCGAAGGCACGATGCCGGAGCCCGGCAGCGAGGAGGAGAGGAACCTGCTGGCCGAGACCGCGGCCTACGGCACCCTGGAGGCGCCATTCACCCCTGATGCGCTCCTCGGCGCGCTGCGGACGGCCGGTTTCGCGACCGTCCAGAGCTTCGAGGCAGTCGATGGCCTCTGCGAGCGCGAGAAGAACTTCCAGAAAGCGATCGAGCAGGGCTTCCGTTCACCGCGGCCGGTCAACTTCGTCGTCTGTCAGGTCGAGAGAACAACCATCCTGCTGGGGAACGCCAGACCCTGGGAGGCGGCGATCGAAATTCAGAAATGGCGCCTCGTCGAGGACGCCGGAGAACGGCGACTCGACATCATTCTTCAGGTGGAGAACAGCGGCCGGCGCGGTTGGGTCAGCGACGGCACGCTGGCGCCCGGCAACGTCTGCCTGGGAGTGCGGCTGCTCGCCGCCGATGGCACCGTCCGCGACGAGGACACCGGCCGCACTCCGCTCGGGCGGTACGTCGGACCGCGCGAGACCCTCCGCCTCGCCGTCTCCTATCCGCTGCCGCCGGAGGCGGCGCCCCTCGCGCTGTCGTTCGACCTCGTCCTCCAGGGGCGGTTCTGGTTCGCCGATCAGGGCTCGCCGGTGGTGACGAGGGCGCTCCAACCGTCCTGAGCCAGCCGGAGGCGGAAGCTCGGCTCAACCTTTGCGGTGTCCGAGGAACCCTTCGTCGAGGAGCCGGCGGAACCTGTGCAGGCGCTCAGGCCTGGGTTCGGACTTCTGCGCCTCGGCGATGATGACGTGCGGCAGCTCCGGGACGTCGACGTAGACCTCGTGGCGCTCGATCCCCTGGAAGAACGGCTGGCCGCTCTCGCCGTAGCGGCAGAAGTGGGGCTCGGCGAAGCCGCAGGCGACGAGGGCCTCGCCCAGCATCTCGCGGTTCCACAGGAACTGGTGCTCCCAGCCGTGGAAGGCGCGGTTGAGCGCCAAGGCCGCGGCCCGCTTGCCGTCGGCGTCGAGGTCGAGCCGGTAGTGAGTGCTCCACACCCAGTCGAGGTTGGGGGTGGAGAGGCGGATCCAGCCGTCGCGCGCCAGCACCCGGTGGGCCTCGAGCAGGAAGTCGATCGCCTTGTCGAGCGGGAGGTGCTCGAGGAAGTGCTCGGCGAAGATCGCCTCGACGTCCGCGAAGCGGAGGCCCTTCGTGACGTCGGCGACGACGTCCACCCCGGGCAGCGCCTGGAGGTCGACGTTGACCCATCCTTCGAGGCGCTCGCGGCCGGCGCCGACGTGCAGGCGCCTGCCGTCTAGGATGGCTGATTTTCTCCGGAAGAGGGGCATGCGACGGCTCTCGCCAGCGGAGTTTAGTCGAGAACCACCGGCCGGCAGGATCAAAGTGCTTGAGGCGGCGGGACTTTACCGTTAACCTTTGAGCGCGAGAACTCGCTTGCAGCCGCCGCGGGGAGGAGAGGGGATGTTCGCCATCGAAGAGCTCGTCGCGCGCGAGATCCTGGACTCGCGAGGCAACCCGACCCTGGAGGTCGACTGCGTGCTGGACGGCGGAGCGGGCGGGCGGGCGGCAGTGCCTTCGGGCGCCTCGACCGGCAGCCGCGAGGCTCTGGAGCTGCGGGACGGCGGCAAGCGGTACGGCGGCAAGGGCACCGCCAAGGCGGTCGCCAACGTGCAGGAGGAGATCGCCTCGCTGCTGCGCGGCATGGACGCGCGCGATCAGGCGCGGATCGACCGCGCGCTCTGCGATCTCGACGGCACGCCCGACAAGAGCCGGCTGGGAGCCAACGCCATCCTCGGCGCCTCGCTCGCCGTGGCGCGGGCGGCGGCGGAGGCGACCGGCCTTCCCCTCTATGCCTACTTAGGCGGTCCGGGGGCAACGGTCCTGCCGGTGCCGATGCTGAACGTCCTGAACGGCGGCGTCCATGCCGACAATTCGGTCGACGTGCAGGAGTTCATGCTGGTGCCGATCGGCTTCGACCGCTTCTCCGAGGCGCTGCGCGCCGGGGTCGAGGTCTACCATACGCTCAAGAAGGTCCTGCGGGACAGCGGCAAGGTGACGGCGGTGGGGGACGAGGGCGGCTTCGCTCCCGATCTGGCGCACAACCGGGAGGCGCTGGACCTCCTTCTGACGGCGATCGAAAAGGCGGGCTACGCCCCGGGCCGCCAGATCGCCCTGGCGGTCGACGTGGCGGCGAGCGAGCTGGCGCAGAAGAAGGCCAAGGGAGGCGGCGCCCGCTACGCCCTGCCGGGGGAGGGGCAGCGCGACCTGACGAGCTCCGACCTCATCGCCATCTATCGCCAGTGGCTCGACGCCTATCCCCTGGTGTCGATCGAAGACGGCCTGGCGGAGAACGACCGCGAGGGCTGGCGGGAGATGACCGCCGAGCTCGGCGGCCGCGTGCAGCTGATCGGCGACGACCTCTTCGTCACCAACCCCGCGATCATCGCCGAAGGGATCCGCGCCGGCCTCGCCAATGCCCTGCTCGTCAAGGTGAACCAGATCGGCACGCTGACCGAGACCCTGGCAGCGGTCGAGACGGCCAAGACCCACGCCTACGCCAACGTCATCAGTCACCGCTCGGGAGAGACCGAGGACACCACCATCGCCGATCTGGCGGTGGCCACCCGCGCCGGCCAGATCAAGACCGGCGCTCCCTGCCGCAGCGACCGGGTCGCCAAGTACAACCGGCTGCTGCGCATCGAGGAGGAGCTGGAGGGCGTCGCCTCGTACCCCGGGGCCGCCGCCTACCCGCGCTGGTCCGCGTGAAGAAGACCGGGAGCCCCGCCCGTCCGGACTCTCTGCGCTCGGTGCTGGGCGTCGGCGTCCTCTTCGTCTCCGTGCTGCTCGTCTTCGCCGGCGTCAAGAGCCACCGCGACCTCGCCGCGGCGCGCGACCGCGAGCGGTCGCTTCAGGGGACGATCCGCGGCACCCAGGAACGCATCGACCGCCTGCGCGGCCGCATCGGGAGCCTGCGCGACGACCCCGAGATGCTCGAGCGCCTGGCCCGCGAGGAGCTCGGTCTGGCGCGCGCGGGGGACGTCGTGATCGTCCTCCCGCCGGAGAATGCGAGCAGCCCTGCCTCCGCGCCCGCGCATCCCGAGCCGGCCGCCGTCCGCTAGGCCACTGCATACCGGGCGCGGCCCTGGCATGACGCCAAGCCTCTCCACTTCCGCCACAGCCGCCGGGAACGAGGTCGACCGCGGCCCGCGCCTCGCCATCCTCGCGACGGTCGTTCTCTTTCTTGCCCTGGCGCTCTTCGGATGGCGCTACCACTGGGTGGAGGAAGCGGGGACGGCCGAGCGGGACGGCTACGTGGCGCAGGCCGAGCAGATCCTCCACGGCGGTCTGCCGCAC
>DATNKQ010000641.1:0-6281 GCA_035603315.1 Thermoanaerobaculia bacterium | reverse complement strand
CGAAGGCAAGACCGTGCGGCAGCGCACCCAGGCGGTCGGTTATCAATGGCAGACGATCGGCGAGAACATCGCCGAGGGGCAGCTCTCGGTCGACGAGGTGATGACGGCCTGGATGAAGAGCCCCGAGCACCGCGAGAACATCCTCAACCGCAGCTTCCAGGAGCTGGGAGTCGGCCTGGCCATGGGGCAGACGGTGCAGGGCTACCGCGTCGTCTGGGTGCAGAACTTCGGACATCCGAGGTGACGATGACCTCGCGCCTCGCTCCGCTCCTCCTGGCGCTCGCGGCCGGCACCGCCATCGCGGCGGCTCCGGCGCGGTCCCCGCAGCCCCCGGCGCCGGACAGCCGTCCGCGATCGGTGCCCGCTGCGCCGGCAGTGCCCGCGCCGGACCTCGAGACGCTGCGCCGGGGCTTCCTCGCGCGCCTGAACGAAGAGCGCGCCGTGGCCAGGGTGCGCCCCCTCCATCTCGTCCCCCTTCTCAGCCGGGTGGCCCAGGCGCGCGCCGAGGAGATCGGCGCCAAGGGCGAGCTGCCGCAGGCCGAGGAGTCGTTCCGCCTCTTCGCCCAGATCCAGCGCCGCATCTTCCAGGCGGGCTACAGCGCCCACGGCTGGACGGAGAGCTTCACCTCCACCGGCGGCGACGTCGCCGCCGTCATCGCCTACTTCAAAGAGGGCGACAGCTACCAGGCGGCGATGGGGGCCGACTACCGCGACTTGGGCGTCGGCATCAGCGCCTTCCGCGGCGTGCCGTTCTACGCCTTCCTCTTCGCCTGGCCGGAGACCGACTTCTACGCCCGCCAGGTCGCCGGCATCTCCGACCTCGGGAAGGTGCGCGAGCAGATGCTCGAGAGGGTGAACGCCGCCCGCCGCGCTGCCGGCCGCGCGCCGCTCAAGGACGACCCGCGCCTCGACGCGGCGGCGCAGCAGCACGCCGAGGACATGCAGGCGCGTGTCTACTACGACCACCGGACCCCCGAGGGCGTGACCCCGCGAGACCGCGTGCAAGCCGCGGGCTACACCGCCAGCCTGGTGGCGGAGAACATCGCCGAGGGGGAGTTCTCGGTCGACGAGGTCATGGACGGCTGGATGAAGAGCACCGACCATCGGAGGAACCTCCTCCTCCCCGACATCGACAACCTGGGAGTGGGCCTCGCCATCGGTCGCTACGAGGACCGCCTCCGCCTCCTCTGGGTGCAGGAGTTCGCACGGCAGGGGCTGTGAGGGTCGGGCTCGGACCGCGAAGGGCGGTCGCCCGCACCCTCTGAGCCATAGCCCCTTCCGCCGCGGGAGCTCCCTCCCCCACAAGGGGGGAGGGAGGGGAGGGGGATACGCTAGATGTGCCGGCGTTGAAGTCCGCCGGCTGGCTTGACGGCCGGCTACCGCGTCTGACGGCCGGAATTCCGTCGAGCCCGCCCATTTTCCACCTTGAAATACCGCCGTACAGCTAGACGGGAGCTTTGTCTAGCAGACCGGGGCTTTGTCTAGTAGACGGGGGCTTTGTCTAGCAGACAGATGGTTTGTCTAGCAGACAAACGGTTTGTCTAGTAGACGGGAGCTTTGTCTAGTAGACGGGAGGTTTTTCTAGATGACCGGAGGCTCGTCTAGGAGCCTGCACGGCAGTAATCTCGGCGCATAACGCTCCTCCACTACCCCATCAAAACTGCCCCGTCAACACTGCCTGCACTCCACTAGATGGTTCACAAGATCGCTGGGGCTGGTTACTTTGACCACTCTGCTCCTTGTAACTCGTTCTGCCGCGCACGGCTCCTAGGCGGCCGAAGCCCTCATCCAGCGCGCCGTTGCCCCGCCCAGCTAGGCCACGCTTGTTACGGTAACGGCGCCACTGCGATCGGGCCGATCCACCGGCTCGGCGGCTGGCCGACGCCTACGCCCTGTCGTAAGAGTTACAATGACGTCCAGCGCCCGTCTTCCGGGCGCCAGTCGAGGAGGGCGGAATGGTGCTTCCCAAGGTCAGGGATCAGATCCTGAGCGACCTGGACCGGCTCCCGCCGGAAAAGCAGGAGCGGGCTGCCGAGCTCGTCCACGGGCTCGTCTCCCCACTGCCGGAAGGTGCCTCCATAGAGGATTTGCTGAAGGTTGCCGGCATTCTTGACGACGAGTCCGCCCGCGAGATGATGGAAGCTATTGAGGAGGGGTGCGAGGAAGTGGGCCTCGCCAACGCCGCTACGAAGACCGCCGCTGTCTCCTCTCGAGTCAGGATGAATCGCGCCTAAGCACATTCAGATGAAAGTGAAAACTACGGTCGATCTCGATCCCGAGCTAGTCGAGAGGGCAAGCGAGCTCTGCGGAATCAAGGGGAAGACCGCCGTCTTGCACGCTGGCCTGAAAGCGCTGATCGAGCGTGAAAGCGCTCGCCGTCTGGCGGCCTTGGGCGGCTCTGAACCTGAGATCCAACCGGCCAGACGCCGCCGGCAAGGCCGGCCTCGGTAACCCTGACCAATAAGTCGAAGTTACCTACCACAGCGGTCCTTCGGCGACAGGAGGACGATACCGCCTTCAGCTCATTTACACACTCTTCGCGAGTCAATCCGGCGGTCAATCCCCCAGTGACAAGGGCTTCGAAACAAACACCGCAGTCGTGAAGTCGTGCGTGTCGTCTCTCCAGCCGAAACGAATACCACCCGTGAAGTCGCTGTTCGAGTTGCGAACGAAATACGCAGGCACCTGGACTCCAAGTACCTTTTCTTTGAAGTCGTAGGAAATGACCGCACTCACCGCCAACTTCTTGAAAAACCATCGAATCTCGCCACTTGTCACGAGCGCACTAGTCCTAACGGGCGAAGCAAAGGGGAGTTGTTCGCAGGTCTCTAGGTTCGCGCTCTCTGCACCACCCGCGAAAGGCTGACATCGCGTCACGTTCTCCCCGTCCTTGAACCGCGACTCGTACCTGCCGCTCAACGAGTAGCGAACGTTCTTGCCGATCCAGCCATATCCAGCTGATAACGCGACGGGTAAGTTCGTTTTGTTGCCCTTAGTCCCGTCGGCCTGGAAGAAAGCTGCCGGCTGGCGAGCTACTTCGCCGCTCACCGCCCATGATCCGATCATCTTGCCCCCGAACGAGGCGAAATCGAGCTCATCTAGGGCGCGCTCTCGCTGCGCTACGAAGCAATTTCGCTGGGTTTCACTGGCGGTGAGTAAGAGCCCAGCCACCTTTTCTGTGACCTCTGAGTGCAAGACCTTTTTTGGATCGCTCACTTCAGCGAAGCCGCATCCCACGGCCACGGCTCTGGTGAGGCCTTCGGCGTCGTGTTCGTTACTATCGGCTTTGTAGTTACTATAGACTTGTTCCGCGGCCTGAAAGCCTTGCTGAGTGCCAAGTGCCTTGGGAGCCGAAAAGCCTGTGTAAGCAAGAGAAAAGCTCAAGTCGCTTGCAAGCCCGTCAAGGCTGGCGAAGTCCGCAACATTCGAATCTTTCGCTACAGGTGTCGATAGCTTTGCAACGACAGATTTATTACCTTGCTTTTGCGTAAAATTGATTGTTGCTGTGCCATCCGCTTGGCCGGCCTCGATGGCGACACCGCTGAGGAGTGCGGGAAGTGTTGAGTCGACGCCGATCGCGGACCTTCTCGCAGCAATCCGCGGCCCAGGGTCGTCGTTCGCTGCTGGCTGAGCCCAGGCTTTATGGGTCAAGCCGCACCAGGTAGAGCACAAGACGACGAGTAGCGCACCAAGAACCCGGCGAGGGATCATCACGCCCCCCCTTCAACGACGCTGAACCTGCGGTCTCCGGCTGCACGTAGGAAGCCTTCCGGGATCTTCAGGTCGATCGGGTGCTCTCCTCCGATCTCGAGCTGGCCACTGCTCGGTTTGAGCGTGATTTTGTACGCAGTTCCCGGCTTGCCGACGACACCCCATTGCAGGATGTCGCCCTTGCCGAACTCGACCTGCGTTTTGCCTTTGCCGCCGCCGTCGAGCTGGACCTCCTGGAAATTGACAAAGATGAACCGCGCATCGGCCTCCGTATCCACCGCTACCTCCAAATCCGTCATCATCTGGTGTCTCCTTTCGGCTTGCAGGTGAAAACGAAACAACCGCCTGAGAATCCGGCTGGACTAGCGGCCCTCTTCACTTGACGGACTTGTGACCAGACTTCTCCTCGGCGGTGAACGACGGCTATCCAAGGGGCAGCCTATGTGTCAAGAAGGAGGATCTTTAAGTGCTTTGTTAGCGTGGCGGAAGCGCATGGGAATCGAACCCACCCCCCGAACCGCAACCGGCCCGGGACAACGGTTTTGAAGACCGCGAGAGGCACCAGCCCCCGAGCGCTTCCGGGCGGATTCTAGCCTGGATTCGGGCTGCTTTCCCGGAGCGCCGGCCGGCGGGTGATAGGCTCCCGCCGTAGCCGGCGGGGACGGGAGACACCTGCCCTCGGCGCCGGCCTCGTTTCCGGAGGGTCCTCTATGCGCTCCATCCGCTGGGCCTCTTTGGCCCTGACCGTTCTCGTCTTGACCGGCGTTTCCGTCTCATGCCGCAAGGCCGAGGAGGCGGCCGCTCCGGCGCCCGGCACCCCGGCTCCGGCCTCCCCGGCCGCGCAGGCTACCGAAGCCGCTCAGGCGCCGCCGGACGCTTCCCCCGTCGGACCGATGTCGTCACGCGGCGAGATGCCGGCGGCTCCGGCCGCTTCCTCGGGGCCGGGGATCGACTTCGATCTTCCCGCTTCCTGGGACAAGGAAGCTCCGGAATCCGGCATGCGGCTCGCCCAGGCGCGGATCCCCGGCCCCGGCGGCATCGGCCAGCTCGCGGTCTTCTACTTCGGGCCTGGGCAGGGGGGCTCTGTCGACGCCAACCTCGAGCGCTGGAGCGGCCAGATCGGGGCGGCAGACGGCGCCAAGCCGAAGCGGGAGAGCTTCGAGACCAAGGGCTTCAAGGTCACCTGGATCGACCTCTCCGGCACCTTGAAGCCGAGCGGCATGGGGATGGGGCCGAAGACAGACCAGCCCAACTCGCGGCTGTTGGGCGCCGTCATCGAGGGGCCCGGCGGCCCCTGGTTCTTCAAGGCCACCGGCTCCGACGCGACCCTCGGCCCCCAGCGCGACGCCTTCGTGAAGATGCTGCACAGCATCCGTCCCAAATAGCGAAGCGCCCCTTGGCGGGGCGCTTCGTCCTGCGTACTGCCGATCCGGCGGCCGGTCAGTGTGACGGCGGCGGCGGTGGTGGCGCCTCGGGAGCCTCCTCGGCGCCTCCCTTGGGCGGCGGGGGCGGCTGCTCGTGGTCGCGCGGCGCCCGCGGTGGGCGCGGGGTGTGCGGTGCCCTCGGCGCTCGTGGCGGTCTTGGAGTGCGCGGGAGGCTCCTCTCGACCTCCCTGCGGCTCTCCTCGAAGAGATGGCGGTTCGCCTCCATCTCGTGGCGCAGGGTCTCCCGCAGGACCTTCATCTCGTCCGCCAGCTCCTTCCTGGCGGCGTCCATCTGGGCGCGATGCTCGGCGTTCCACTTCTTCATGATCTCGCGGTGGCGCTCGGTGAGCCGGTGGATCTCCGCCATCTGCTTCTCGTTGGGCCGCATCGAATCGGCCATCCGCTTGACCTCGACGCGCAGCTTCTCGCGCTCCTCTTTCGACATGTGCTGGTGCTGCTCGGCGAGCTTCTCGGCGTCGGCTTCCATGCGGGCCATGGCCTCCGCGGAGGGCTCCAGATGCGCCGTCGCCGCCTCGATCTGCTCCTCCAGGGCCTTCATCTCCTGGGGATCGGGCGCGCTCGCCGCCAGCGCGGCGGCGGCGGCGGTGATCTTGGCGATCTGCGGCTTGAGCTTGGCCTCGATCTCGCGCGACAGGCGGTCGGAGTCGGCGGTCAGACGGTCGACGTCGGCCTGCGAGAGCTCTCCTGCGAGCTCGTAGGCCTCTTCTGCGTCGCGGTCGGCGTCGAGCTGCGCTCGCTGCTCGGCGGTGAGCGGACGGGGAGCCGGCGCCAGAACCGGCCTCGCCATGGGCGCCGGCCCGGGGGTCGGAGCAACCTGCGGGGACGGCAGGGCCCTCGGCGCGTGTCCGGGAGGGGGAGGCGGAGCGAGTTGGGGCGCGGGCATCGGAGCCGGAGGTGCGGGCATCGGTCCGGGAGGTGCGGGCGCCGGCGTGGCTTCCGGAGCCGGTGGAGCGGGAGCGGCCTCGGGAACCGGTGCAGTTTCTGGCGCCGGCGGAGCTTCGGGAGCCGGCGCGGCTTCCGGCGCCGGCGGCGGCTCGGGCGTCGCGGCGACCTCGGGAGCCGGAGACTCGTGCGCGGCGCTCGCCGAGACCGCGGGGGCGGCCACGGCGACCGCCACCAGGAGCG
>DATNKQ010000640.1:0-2920 GCA_035603315.1 Thermoanaerobaculia bacterium | reverse complement strand
TCGCTCTCCGCCGCCGGCACCCTCGTCTTCGTCGACGTCACCGCCGACTGGTGCTTCACCTGCAAGGTCAACGAGCGACTGGTACTGGACACCCCCGAGGTGGCGCAGGCCTTCCGCGAACAAGCGGTGGTGCCGATGCGGGCCGACTGGACCAACCGGAACGACGAGATCGGCGCCTTCCTGGCCGAGCACGGCCGCTACGGCATCCCCTTCTACCTCCTCTACCGCCCGGGAGCCGAGCCCTACGTCTTCAGCGAACTGCCGAGCAAGGCCAGGCTGATCGCCGCGGTCCGCGGCTCGGCGCGGAAGGTGGCGGAGGCGGCGCCGCGGTAGGCGGGCCGGTGCCGGCCACTCACCGGTCCGACCTCTTCTTGACCTCGTCGTGGAGCGCCCGGAAGCGCTCCAGCCGGCGCCTGAGCTCGGCCTCGAACCCCTCCCCCTTGGGCTCGTAGAGCCGCGTCCCCTGGAGGCTCTCGGGCAGGCAGTCGAGGCCGCCCACGCCCTCCTCGGTGTGCGGCGCGTAGACGTAGCCCGCGCCGTAGCCCAGGCCTTTCATCAGGCGGGTGGGGGCGTTGCGGATGGCCATCGGCACGGGGTCGGCGGGACGCTCCTCGACGGTCGTGCGGGCGCTCTTGTAGCCCTCGTAGACGGCGACGCTCTTGGGGGCCAGGGCGAGATAGACCGCCACCTGGGCGAGGGCGAGCTCGCCCTCCGGGGAGCCCAGGCGGTGGAAGGCTTCCCAGCCGGCGAGCGCCTGGGGGAGGGCTTGGGGGTCGGCCAGGCCGACGTCTTCGCTGGCGAAGCGGAGCATGCGCCGAGCGAGGTAGAGCGGGTCCTCGCCGGCGGCGAGCATGCGCGCCAGCCAGTAGAGGGCGGCGTCGGCGTCGCTCTCGCGGAGCGACTTGTGGAGGGCCGAGATGAGGTTGAAGTGCTCCTCGCCGGCCTTGTCGTAGAGCAGGACCTTGCGCTGGGCCACCCGCTGCACCGCCGCGGCATCGACCCCGCGCACACCCGCCTCCCCGGCGTCGGCGACCGCCAGTTCGAGGAGATTCAGGGCCTTCCGCGCGTCGCCCGAGGCGAGCTGCGCCAGGCTGGCGAGCGCCTCTTGGTCGACCTCGATCCCGGAGCTCCCCAGCCCCCGCTCGCCGTCCGCCAGCGCCCGCCGCAGCAGCCGCTCGAGGTCTTCCGGCTGGAGCGGCTGCAGCACCACCACCCGGCAGCGGGAGAGGAGGGCGGCGTTGAGCTCGAAGGACGGGTTCTCGGTCGTCGCCCCCGTGAGCACGATGTCGCCGCGCTCGACGTAGGGGAGAAAGGCATCCTGCTGGGCGCGGTTGAAGCGGTGGATCTCGTCCACGAAGAGGAGGGTGCGGCGGCCCTTCGCGCGCCGCAGGCGCGCCGCCTCCGCCATCACCTCCTTGACCTCCTTGATGCCCGAGGTGACGGCGGAGAAGGGCAGGAAGAGCGACGAGGTCTCGCTGGCGATGATGCGGGCGAGGGTGGTCTTCCCCGATCCCGGCGGCCCCCAGAAGATGAGCGACGGCACCCGGTCGGCGGCGATGGCCCGGGCGAGGAACCCGTCCCGTCCCACCACCTCCTCCTGTCCGATCACCTCCGCGAGAGTGCGCGGCCGCATCCGCTCGGCCAGGGGCGAGCTCGCCTCCGCTGGAACCGCCGATTCGCGCGCGGGTTCCTGGTCGTCGAAAAGACTGCCGGGCATGAGCCCATCCTAAGCCTGTTCTACGAAACCTTCTCCACCTCCACCCGCGCGTCGTTGAAGCAAGCGCCGCCGCCGAGGTCCGTGTAGGAATCCGGGACGAGGGCGTTGCCGGTCGAGCCCGAGAGGGTGTTGTGGCTCCACAGCCCCTTGGGCAGGACGACGACGCCGGGCAAGAGGTCGCCGGAGAGACGGCAGAGGCAGCGCACCTCGCCGAGCTCGTTCCATACCCGCACCGTGTCGCCGTCGGCGATGCCGCGACGCGCCGCGTCGTCGGGATGGATCTCCAGCGCCACCTGCCTGCGCACCAGCTCGCCGAAGGTCGAGCTGATGGTGCGGCTGGTGGCCGGCGAGAGGAGGGCGAGGGGGAACTGCGCGCCGGGGCCCGCGGGCTCTTCCTGGAAGGCGTAGAGGCCGAAAGGCGCCTCGCGATCGAGGTCCTCGGGCACGAGGTGGACCTTGCGGTCGGCCGTGCGGGGGAAAGAGTCGAGGAACTGGATGGGCGCCGGCCCCGTGTCCGGATGGGCGATGCCGTCGCGGTCGAGGTTCGCCCGCATGCGCGCCGAGAGGAGGGCCTCCTCCAGCTCCGCGGGCGTTTCGGGCTCGCCCGGCCGCGCCAGCCCGAGGCGCCGGCAGAGCTCGGCGAAGACCGCGTAGTTGGGGCGCGCCTCGCCGGCGGCGGCGACGGCCGGCCGGTTGCGCTGCATCACCATCGCCCCGTAACCCTTCACCAGCTCGTCGTGCTCGAGGAAGGTGGTCGCCGGCAGCACGAGGTCGGCGTACCGCGCGGTGTCGGTCATCACCTGGTCGAAGACGACGGTGAAAAGGTCTTCCCGCAGGAGGCCGCGGCGCACCAGCTCCTGCTGCGGCAGGGTCGCCAGGGGGTTGCAGTTGTAGACGAAGAGGAGGTCGACCGGCGGGTCCTTCTCCTCCAAGAGCGTCCGCCCCAGCCGGTTCATGTTGACGATGCGGGTAGCCGCCTCCGGCGCGGCTGCGGCCGCGACCTGATCGACCGTCCAGGCGCCCGAGTTGCTCATCGTGTAGCCGCCGCCGCGGACGCCGAACTTCCCCGCCACCGCCGGCAGGGCGATGGCCGCCGCGATGGCCGAGCCGCCGTTGCGATTCCTCTCCATCCCCCAGCCGGCCCGCAGGACGGCCGGCGAGGACTCGGCGTAGAGGCGGGCGAAGCCCTCGATCTCGCCGGCG
>DATNKQ010000629.1:0-13417 GCA_035603315.1 Thermoanaerobaculia bacterium | reverse complement strand
ACGCTCTCGGTCACCAACTGGCGGACGATGCGGCCGCGGCTCGCCCCGAAGGCGGCGCGGATGGCGATCTCGTTGCGCTGCTCGGAGACCCGCGTCAGCAGCAGGTTGCCGACGTTGGCGCAGGCGATCAGCAGCACGAAGCCGACGGCCGCCAGGAGGACCAGGAGGTTGCGCCGCAGGTCGCCCACCAGGTTCTCGCGCAGGCCGACCATCTTGACGTTCCAGCCGGCGTTGAGCTCCGGGGTCTCCCGCGCCAGGCGCTTCGAGGTGGCGTCCAGCCGCGAGCGCGCGGAGGCCAGGTTGACCTCCGGCCGCAGGCGCCCGGCGACGAAGAGATAGTGGTTGAGCCGCTGCGGCGGGTTGGCGGGGTCGAGGCCCAGGGGGACCCAGAGGTCGGCGTCCTGGAGGAAGCGGAAATCGGGCTGGAGGACGCCGACGACGGAGTAGCGGCGGCCGTCGAGCAGGAGCGGGCTCCCCAGGACGTGGGGGTCGGAGCCGAAGCGCCGCTGCCAGAGGCCGTAGCTGATCACCGCCGAGAGCGGGCCGCCGGGGACGTCCTCCTCCGGCAGCAGGGTGCGGCCGCGGACGGTCTGGGTGCCCAGCAGGTCGAAGAAGCCGGCGGTCACGGCAGCCCCCGCCACCCGCTCCGGCTCGCCGCCGCTGGTCAGGTTGTAGCTCTTGGCGTCCATCGCCTCCAGGCGCTCGAAAACCTGCTTCTGCTCGCGGAAGGCGAGGTAGTTGGGCGACGAGACCGAGTACTCCTCGGGCGCCGTGCCGGGCCCCTGATGGACGTCCACGAGGACGACGAGCTTCTCCGGCGACTTGTAGGGCAGCGGGCGCAGGAGGACGGCGTCGACGACGCTGAAGATGGCGGTGTTGACGCCGATGCCGAGCGCCAGGCAGAGCACGATCAGGGCGGCGAAGCCGCGGTGCTGCCGGATGAGCCGCAGGGCGTAGACGATGTCCTGACCGAGGATCCTCATGCAACCGCCTCCATTCGACTTTCAGAAAGTCTACAGCAACTCCGAAGAAACGTCATCCGCCCCCCTTCAGCAGCTCCCGGATCGCCCGGTTGCTCTCCTCCGGCTTGATCAGCAACGAGATGTTGTGGCCCTCGCCCATCGACTGGACGCGGGCGCCGGGGTACATCTCCTTGAGGGCGTCCAGCCGGCGGCCGAAGACGGTGCCGCCGGCGTGGAGGATGAGCACCCGGCCCGCCAGCCCCGCGAAGTCGGCGGGCCGGAGCGGCCCCTCCTGGTGCAGGTTGGCGATCAGGCCGTAGCGCGCCAGCACCCGCTCCTTGGTCAGCAGGCGGGCGAAGCGGTGCCGGAAACGGGCGCGTATCTCCGCCGCCCTGGAAGCGTCGATCTCGCCCTTCCTTTCCAATCTCGAAACCATCTTCAAGAGCGCCCTCTCGAGATACCAACGGATGAGGAAGTACGGAGCCAGCCGCGCCAGCCGCGCGTCCCTCCTCACCTCCGCCCCCAGCCGGGGGTCGGGCAGGCCGCTGTGCGCCAGCACCAGGGCCTCGACCCGCTCGGGGCGCTCCCGGGCGTAGGCCTGGGCCACGTAGCCGCCGAGGGTCTGGCCGACCGCCGCCACCCTGCCGGCGCCCTCCGCGTCCAGGGCGGCGGAGATGGCGTCGAGCTGGGGCCGGATCGCCAGGGTATCTACATAAGAGAGTGCGATGACCCGCCGATCGCGCTCGAAATCGAGGATCTGCCGGTAGAGCGACTTGGCGTCCCCCAGGAGGCCGGGAAGCAGCAGCAGGGTGCGCTCGCCGCTCCCCGAGGCGAGGTAGTCGACGGGGAGGCCGCCGACCGTAAGCCGCCGGTAGGGGCGGGCGCGGTCGAAAGCCTCGTAGCTCTCCGCGGTCACGGCGCCCACGGCGATCCTCCCGCCGCCGCCAGCTCCGCATGGGCCAGCTCCAGGTGGGCCAGCTCGCAGCCGCCGCCGTGGAACGTCCTCCCGCGGAGAGGGATCAGGAGCTCCGGGTGCAGGCAGCAGGAGAAGGCGCGGCCGTCCATCGCCCCCTCCAGGCGGAGGGCGGCGACCTCGCCGGCCGGCGTCCGCACCCTCTCTTCGCCGGCCAGCCGGTAGCTTGCCGGGGCCAGCCTCCCCAAGGTGCCGAGACCCCCGGTTCCCGCGGCCCCTATCGCGGGCGGCGGGGTGACATAGGTGAGGACGCGCCGGCGCCGGCGGTCGCGGCCCGCCCCCTCCGCCTGCAGCCAGCCCCAGCCCGCCGCCGACGACGACGGCGGCGCGAGGGCAAAATGGGGCGGGACCGTCAGCCTCTGCCGGTCCTGGCGCCCCTCGCCATCGGCGTCGTCGTCGGCCCCTTCTCCGGTTCGGTGCCCGCGCAGCCAGGCCGTCAGCCGCGGGCCGTCGATCAGATGGCGGGCGCGCGCGATCTCCTCGCCGTCCCGCCAGGTCAGCTCCAGGAGGCCGGGCCGGCCGCGGACGTCCATCCGCTGCCACAGCTCGAGATCCCCGGACGCCGTTTCGATCTCGGCGTGGAGCAGGCAGCCGCCACCCGGCAGGGCGTAGATCTCGAAGCGCTCGCTCCCCCGCCGCCCACCCACGCCGATCGCGCCGATCGCGTCGGCGTGCCCGTACTCGCCGCGGGCCAGGAGCGGGCCGCGCAGCCAGCGGCCCCGGTGCGCCCGCGGTCGCTCGGCGAGAATGGCGACGAGGTCCCCTTCCAGGCTCTCCGTGGCGGGGGTCTCCACCACCCGGCCGACCTCCACCCCGGCGCGCTCGACGACGAGCGTCGGCACGTTGACGAGACGCAGGCGCCGGATGGCGTCGTGGGGCTCCTGAAAGCGGTCGTCGAGGCCGATCAGCCGCACCCGCACGCGCTCGTTGCCCGCAGCTTCGACGGTCTTCAAAAGGGGCGGCAGGCTCTCCCGGCTGAGGTGGCACCAGGCGCCGAAGACGCAGGTCAGGGTGATCTCGGCGCGGCCGTCCCGCAGGGCGGCCAGGGCCTTCGGGTCCGGCTCCGCCGCGTCGCGGCGGGCGCGCCAGGCGGGGAGCTGGCGCCAGAGGCGCTCGGGGTCCACCTCGCCGACCAGATCAGCGAGGGCCGGGGATGGCTCGCCGGGGCTCATGCCGGAGAACTCGCAGAGCAGCTCGACGATCCGCGGGTTCACCCTACGGGCGCTCCTTCCGCAGGCGTTCCGCCAGCAGGCCGGCCAGCGCCTCCACCTGCGGCGGTTGGAGCAGGCTGTAGTGGTCGCCCGGCAGGGAGCGCACTTCGAGCGCGGGAGCCAGCTGGCGCCAGTCCGCCGCCGCGGCCTCGGCCGAGCCGGCGGCCCCCACCAGCAGGACGGGGCCGCCGTAGGGTCGCGGACGGTAGCGCGCCATGGCGCGGGTGTGAGCGCCGAAGACGGCGAAGAGCCGCTCGCGCTCGGGC
Source organism: Thermoanaerobaculia bacterium (assembly GCA_035603315.1). Classification (GTDB taxonomy): domain Bacteria; phylum Acidobacteriota; class Thermoanaerobaculia; order Multivoradales; family UBA5704; genus DATNKQ01. The sequence continues at coordinate 10,005 of DATNKQ010000629.1, read as the reverse complement.
GGCGCCAGCTCCGCGGGCTCGGCCGTTGCGGACCGCGACCTCCAGACGTCCTCGGCAAAGGCGCGCGCCATCGCCGCCTCGTCGTCCGCCGCCGCCTCGTCGAGGGCCGGCGGCCAGCGCGAGTCGACGAGCGCCAGCAAGGGCACCTCCTCTCCGAGGTCCGCCAGGCGCCGCGCCATCTCGAAGGCGACGATGCCGCCCATCGACCAGCCGCCCAGCCGGTAGGGTCCGGCCGGCCGCGCCTCCCGGAGCGCGGCGAGGTAACAGTCGGCCAGCTCCTCGATCGTCGCCAGCGGCGCGCCTCCGCCGTCGAGCCCTGGCGCCTCGAAAGCGTGGAACGGCTGGTCCTCCCCCAACGCGCGCGCCAGCGGGACGTAGCAAAGGACGTTGCCTCCCACCGGATGGACGCAGAAGAAGGGCTCCCGTAAGGCACTCCCGGTCTGCATCTCGATCCGCGGGGAGGCCGACCCCGTGCTCCGGGAGCCTTCCGCCGCCAGGGCGGCGAGGCGCTCGACCGTCCCCCCGGCGAGGAGGGCGGAGAGCGGCAGGCGGCGGCCGAAGGCCTTCTCCACCGCGGCGAGCAGGCGGAGGCCGAGCATGGAGTCGCCGCCCAGGGCGAAGAAGTCGTCGGTGCGGCCGACGGGCCTCACCCCCACCACCTCCTCCCAGATCCGCGTCATGCGCAGCTCCGCCGGGCTCCGCGGCTCGGCGAGCGGGCCACCGCGCCGGGCCGGAGCGGCGTCCGGAGCCGGCAGGGCGCCGCGGTCCACCTTGCCGTTGGCGGTGAGCGGCAGCGCCGGCAGCGGCACGAAGAGGCTGGGGACCATGTACTCCGGGAGCTTCGTCTCCAGGAAGGCGCGCAGCTCGGCGTTATCGAGCGCGCCGGGCGCGGCGGGTGCGGCCGAGCGCTCCGCCACCACGTAGGCCACCAGCCGCTTGTGCCCCTTGGGCTCCCCCACCGCCGCCACCACCGCTTCGCGCACCGCCGGGTGGCGGGAGAGGGCCGCCTCGATCTCCCCCAGCTCGACCCGGTAGCCCTGCACCTTGACCTGGGTGTCGCGGCGGCCGAGGAACTCGAGGTTGCCGTCGGGGAGGTAGCGGCCGAGGTCGCCGGTGCGGTAGAGGCGCTCGCCGGTCCGGGGATGGACGAAGAAGCTCGCCCGCGTCTTCGGCTCGTCCCGCCAGTACCCCTGGGCAAGGCCGATGCCGCCGATGTAGAGCTCCCCCGGCACCCAATCGGGGCAGGGCTCCAGGAGCTCGTCGAGGACGTGGAAGCGCTGGTTCGCCATCGGCTTGCCGTAGGGGATGCTCCGCCAGGCGGGGTCGACGCCCGCGATGGGGAAGAGGATCGACCAGATGGAGGCCTCGGTGGCGCCGCCCATGCCGATCACCTCGATCTCCCGTCCCGCCGCCAGGGCGCGGATGCGGTCGGGCAGGCCGACGGGGATCCAGTCGCCGGAGAGCAGCACCAGCCGCAGCGAGGGCGGCAGCGGCTCGCCGCGGCCGGCCAGGTAGTCGGCGTAGATCTCCAGGAGCGCCGGCACCGAGTTCCAGACGGTGACCCCTTCGGCCACCATCCGCTGATGCCAGTGGGCCGGGTCGCGGCTCCCGGCGGGGTCGGGCAGCACGATCCGGCCGCCGGCGGCGAGCAGGCCGAAGAGGTCCCAGACCGAGAGGTCGAAGGAGAGCGAGGAGAGCGCCAGGACGCGGTCGGCGGGGCCGACGCGGAAGCGCCGGTTGACGTCCTCGACGGTGTTGACGGCGCCGCGGTGATCGATCATCACCCCCTTGGGCAGCCCCGTGGAGCCGGAGGTGAAGAGGACGTAGGCGAGCGCGAGCGAGTCGGATCTCGCTGGAGCCTCGCTCCGCTCTTTCGGGGGCGCGCCCGGCGTCGGCATGCCGCCTGCGCCCTCTGTAATCGACAGGACCTCGATCCCCGGCGGCCATTCCAGCTCGCCCACGAGCCGGGGCTGGGTGAGGACGACGCGCACCTCCCCGCGCTCCAAGAGGTGCCAGCGCCGCTCCCGCGGCAGCGCCGGATCGACGGGCAGGTAGGCCGCCCCGGCGCCGAGGATGCCGAGGACCGCCACCGCCTGCTCCCACCCCTTCTCCATCGCCACCGCCACCAGCCGGTCAGGCGACGCGCCGCGGCTCCGCAGGGCGCGCTCCACGGCGCCGGCCTCGCGGTGGAGGTCACCGTAGCGCAGGCGCCGCCGCGGGTCCGCCACCGCCACCGCGCCGTCCTCGCCGGCGATCCCCTCGTGCAGCCGGCGGATCGGCTCCGGCGCCCCCGTGCAGTTGGCCGCGCGGCGACGTTCCCGTTGGGCGTCCGAAAGCGTGGCGCTTCCGTCCTGCCAGGCCGCCGGCTCGTCGGCCAGCCGCCGCAGCAGCCGCTCATAAGCGTCGCAGAGGTCCGCCACCAGCCCCGGCGGGAAAACGCCGTCGACGGCGTTCCAGGTGTACCGCACCTCCCCCGACACCTCGGTGACGAGGAGCTCGAGGGCGACCTGCGGGGTCTGGACGCTGCTCCAGACGAGCTCCGCCCGGCCGCCGCCGGCGGCGCGCGCAGTCCCCCCGCCGGCGGAGCCGGGAGCGTCGCCGCGGAAGGGGAGGACGCTCGAGAAGACCACCGGCATGGCGGCGCGGGTGGAGCGGCCCTGCTGGCGGTTGAGCTCGCGCAGCAGCTCGACGCCGCTCATCAGGCTGTGCTCCAGGTCGTCCCACAGCTGTTCCTGGAGGCGGCTCGCCCGGCGCTCGAAGCTCGCCTCCCGGAGGTCGACCTCCAGGAGGATGGTGGAGGCGAAGTTGCCGACCAAGCCGTCCACCGCGGGGTGGAGCGGCAGGCGGTTGGCGTAGAGGAGATTGAGGACGAAGCGCCGGCGGTTGCTCCAGGTGGCGAGGACCTCGGCATAGGCGGCGCAGAGGAGGGCCGAGGGGGTGAGCCCCACCCGCGCCGCGCGCTCCATCAGCCGCGACCAGGCCGCCGGCGCGATCTCGCCGTGATGGCGGAGGAAGCGATGGCGGGCGCCGGCCGCGGGGGCGCCAGGGGCGATGGCGACATTAGCGAGAGGCAGCTCGGGCGCCGCCGGGAGGTCCGGGAGGCGGGCCATCCAATAGCTGCGGGCGCGCTCGTAGGCTGCTTGCCCCTTGAGAGCGGCCGCGGCCACTGCATAGTCGCGGATGGAGATCCCGAGAGGCGGCAGCGCCGCCGCGCCGCCGTAGAGGGCGAGCAGCTCGGCGATGAGGATCTCGGTGCTCCTGGCGTCGCCGATCAGCAGGTCGCGGCTGACGTGCAGCCGGGTGAGGCCGCCGTCCAGCAGCGAGGCCTCGAGGGCGAAGAGCGGCCAGCGCTCGGGGTCGAAGCAGAGCTCGGACATGCGCTCGCGCGTCCGCTCGCGCTCGGCGGCGACCGCCGCGGAGCCGAGACCTCGGAGATCCCGGACGGCGATCGTGTAGGGGGGAACGCGCGGCAGGACGTGCAGCTGGCCGGCGGGATCGACGACGGCGCGCAGCACGTCGTGGCGCTCGACGAGGCGGTTCCAGGCGCCTTCCAGCCGGCCCAGATTCAGCTCGCTCCAGTCGACCTCGACGTAGCTGGTGGGGCCGATGCCGCCGAGCTCGAAGAGGCCGGTGCGGCCGACCAGGTAGGCCTGCTGGATGTCGGAGAGAGGGAACGGCTCGTGGCGGCGCGCCGGCTCCGGCACGATCGCGGGCAGCGGCGGCGCGGGCCGCCGCGCCGGCCGCGGTTCAGAACGACGGACGAGCTCGAGGATCTCGGCCTTGCCCTCCCGGAGCCGCGCCAGGAGAGGCGGGGTGAGCGAACCCTTCGGCGAGCGGTAGCAGAGCCGGTCGCCCTCCGCCCACAACCGGACCCCCAGCCGATCGAGATCGGCCAGCAGCCGGGCCGCGTTCACAAGCTCCCTTCCTCCCAGTCCGGATCGGCGGGCGGCGCCGCGGCGTCCGCGGCGGGAGGCGGTGACGGGGAAGATGCGGGGGGCGAGGCGGCGTCCGCCAGCGCCGCCAGGGCGGCGATCGTCGGCTGCTGCAGGAGGTCCCGCGGGCTGAGTGCGAAGCCCGCCGACCGCGCGCGGTGGGTGATCTGGATGCTCTGGATGGAGTGTCCGCCGAGCTCGAAGAAATCGTCCTCGACCCCCACGCTCTCGCGGCCCAGGACCTCGGCCCAGATCTCCGCCAGCCGGCGCTCGGTGGCGGTGCGCGGCGCCACGAACGGCCGCTCGGAGACGAGCGCGCTGCCGGAGCGCTGGAGGGCGCCGCGGTCGACCTTGCCGCCGGGCAGGAGCGGCAGCCGGGGCAGCGAGACGAAGGCGGCGGGGACCATGTACTCGGGGAGCATTTCGCGCAGGGCGGCCCGCAGGGCGTCGGCGGAGAGGCCCTGGCGGCCGTCGGGGACGACGTAGGCGACGAGGCGGGTCGCCGAGCCGTCGCCGGGCGCCGTCTCCGCCAGCACGGCAGCCTCCCGCACCGCCGGATGGAGCGCCAGCCGGGCCTCGATCTCCTCCAGCTCGATGCGGAAGCCGCGGACCTTGACCTGGTGGTCGGTGCGGCCGAGGTACTCGATCTCTCCGGCCGGGGTCAGCCGCCCGAGGTCGCCGGTGCGGTAGAGGCGACCGCCGGGAAGGGCCGCGAAGGGATCGGGCAGGAAGCGCGCCGCCGTCAGGTCGGGCCGGCCGAGGTAGCCGCGGGCGACGCCGGCGCCGGCGACGTAGAGCTCGCCCGCGACGCCTGCCGGGACCGGCTGCAGCCCGGCGTCCAGGAGCTGGATGCGGGTGCCGGCGATGGGCCGGCCGATGGTGACGAGGCCGCCGGCCGCGAGACGCGCGACTGCGGAGTTGGCGGTGGTTTCGGTCGGGCCGTAGAGATTCCAGATCTCGGCCGCGGGGAGCGCCGCGGCCGAGCGCGCGAAGAGCTCGCGGCTCAGCCGCTCGCCTCCCAGGAGCAGGCGCGAGACGCCGGCCAGAGAGGGCGCCGCGCCAGCGCGCTCGACCTCGTCGAGGACCGCCTTCCACAGCGAGGGGGTGCCGTTCAGGGCCACGCCCCGGCGGCCCGCGAGGCTCGCCAGGAGCGCCGCCGGATCGAGCTCCCCGCCGCCGCCCAGGCCCCAGACGGCGCCGCCGCGGGTCAGCGGCGCCAGCACCTGCTTCCAGCTGGCGTCGAAGGTGAGCGCGGAGAGCCACGGGCAGATCCGGACCGCGTCGCCGAAGAGGACGCGGTCGATGAAGGCGAGGTAGGACGCCAGGCTGCGGTGCTCGACGCCGACCCCCTTGGGGGTCCCTGTCGAGCCGGAGGTGTAGAGGACGTAGGCGAGGTTCTCCGGGCCGGCCTCGCCGCCGGGGCTCGGCGCGTCCCCGGGTCCGGCCTCGCCGCCATCCAGCAGGCCTTCGGCGTCGACGAGGACCCGCTCGCCGGCGAAATCGCGGAAGCCCTCCGCCAAGCCGCCGCGGGTGACCAGAACGGCGGCCCCGGAGTCGCGCAGCATGAACGCCCGCCGTTCCGCCGGGCCGTGCGGGTCGAGGGGGAGGAAGGCGCCTCCCGCCTTGAGGATGGCGAGGAGCCCCACCACGGCCGCCGGCGACGGCTCGAGCGCCAGGCCGACTACCCGCTCCGGCCCCACTCCCAGCTCCCGCAGCCGGCGGGCGATGCGCTCGGTGCGGGCGTCGAGCTCGGCGTACGACGTCCGCTCCTCGCCGAAGACGAGGGCGTCCGCCCCCGGGGTCCGCGCCGCCTGCTCCGCGAAGAGCTGGTGCGCCAGGCGCGCCGGCCCGGCGGGAACCGCCTCCCCCGCCGCCAGCTCGAGCAGCCGGGCGCGCTCTGCGGCCGGCAGCAGGTCGAGCTCCTGGAGGGCCGTCTCCGGCCTTGCGACGGCGCTCGCCAGGAGGGTCTGCAGGTAGCTGCCCAGGCGCCGGATCTCCGGCTCGGCGTAGCGATCGGCGTCGTAGCGCAGCCGCAGCTCCCACTCCCCACCGCGGCCACCGCGCTCGACGGCGATCAGCTTCACCTTGAAGGGCTCGGCGTCGCCGCGCTCCTCGCGGATGGCGAAGGTGACGCCGCCGCTCTCGACGGGCGCCGCTACCTGCCGATGCTCGAAGGCGAAGGGGAAGAAGGGCGGCCGGCGGGGATCGCGGATCTCGGCGCGCGGAGGCTCCCAGACGAAGTACCGTTGCCAGAGGGCAGAGTCCGCCAGCGCCTCGCGGACCTCTTCGACCAGCCGCGAGAAGGGGGCGCCGGCGGCCACGGAGGCGCGCAGCGGCAGCACGCGGGCGAAGGGTCCCGTGGCGGTCCGCAGCTCGTCGAACTCGCGGCCGTCGACAGTCGCACCGACAACGAGGTTCCCCTCCCCGGTCAGGCGCCAGAGGAGGGCGAGCCAGGCCGCCGCCAGGAAGGCCGGCGAGGCGACGGCGGGCGCCATCGCGAAGGCCAGCTCCGCCGCCCGGAAAGGCGCTCCCTCCGGCCGCGCCCGCTCACCGGGAAGCTCGGGGAAGGCCTCGCGGGAGGTCCAGGCCGCGAGGTCGGCGCGGGCCTTCCAGTAGGCCTGGCCCTCCTCCACCTCCGGACTCGCCTCGGCGAGGATCTCGTTCAGCCATTCGGAGTACTGCCAGTACTGCATGGGCTCGTCCGGCGGCCCGCCTCGCCCGCCTCGCTCTCCATATTCGGCCGCCAGCTCGGCGACGAGGCTCCGCAGGCTAAGGCCATCGGCACGGAGGGCGGGCAGCTCGAGCACGAGCAGCCGGCGGCCGTCGCCCTGGCCGACCAAGTCGGCCCAACCGGAAAGACCGGCGAGGGTGGCGCGCATAGCTGGTCCGGCGGCGAGGTCGGCCGCCGTCCACCGGCCCGCGGAGCCGGCCAGGAGAGCCGCGATCCGCTCCTCCTGCCGCTCCGCCGGCATCCCGCGAAGATCCACCTCGGTCCAATCGACAGTAGCCGCATCGTCCGCCACCTGCAGCGGCAGGCGGAGGCCGGGCAGAACGCGGAAACCGGTGCGGAGGATGTCGTGGCGCGCCAGGAGGCCCTGCACGGCGGTGCGCAGGAACGCGGCGTCCAGCTCACCCGTCAGCTCGACGGCCAACCGCCGCACGGCCGGCCCGTAGGCCTCGCCGAGAAGCCAGAGGCGCCGCTGCTGCGGCGACATCCGCGCCCCCGCGGCCGCCTCCTGAGGCGGCGGATCAGCGTCCGGCATCGGTCATCGTCTCCGCCATCAGCACGACGATTTGGCGCGGTCCCGAGAAGGACGACCGGCCGTGGGCGACCAGCATGTTGTCGGCCAGGAGGAGGTCGCCGCGCTGCCAGGGGAACATCACCGTCTCCTCGTCGTAGGCGCGGCGGATGGCGGCGATGTCGGCGTCGGGGATGAGCGAGCCGTCGCCGAAGCAGGCGTTCATGTCGAGCGGGAAGTCGCGGTCCTCGACCACCGCCAGGAGCGACTCGCGGAGCGCCGCCGGCAGGCTGGACGGGTGGTGGACGTTGGCCTGGTTGAACCAGACCATCTCGCCGGTGGCCGGGTGGCGGGCCACCGCCGGGCGGACGTGGCGGGTGCGCAGGCGGTCGCGGTCGCGCCACTCGAAGGTCATGCCGCGCTCCCGGCAGTACTCCTCGACGCGGCTCTTCTCCGTCGTCTGGAAGACCTTCTGCCAGGGCAGGCCGAAGCCCTCCCCGAAGTTGCGCACGTACATCACCCCCTTGGCCGCGAAGCGCTCCCGCACCTCGGGCGCGATCCGCTGGTAGAGGCGGCGGCTGTCGGCGAGCGGCGTCTCGCCGCCGGCGGCGGCCGGCGTGACGCAGAAGAAGAAGATCTTCATCGGCCAGGCATGGTTGTAGGAGAGCTCGTTGTGGAGCTGGATGCTCTGCTCGGGGGGATACTCCGTCGAGGTGTAGACCTTCTCCTTGACCTCGGTGCGCGGCGTCGACGGGTCCTCGTAGCCGATGAGGTCGGGGGCGATGGCCGTCGCCACCTCGCGGAAGCGCTCGATCGACTCCACCTCGAAGCCGCGGAAGAGGATCGCCCCCTCGGTTGCCAGGAGCTGGCGCAGGAGCTCCCCCTGCCCCGCCGCCCAGGAGGCCAGGTCCACCTCCTGGACCGCCGGCTCGGCGAGGAGCGGCAGGCGGCGGCCGGGGGCGATCGGCCTGGTCCTGACCAGCGGGGCCGCGGCGCTCACGCCCTTCGGCCGTTTGATGCTGAACAGCCGCTCGCGCTGCGCGGCGTCGGCGCTCTTGCGCTCCATGGCACGGTTCCTCCTGATCTCCGAGCTCGACGCCGTCTGGGCGAGGCGGTCGATCCGCTCGTCGGGGTGGGCGGCGGCCTCGCGCAGCAGGGCCGCGAAGCGGTCGAGCATGACGCCGGCGGTCGCCGCGTCGTAGAGGTCGGCGTTGTAGGTGAGATAGCCCTCGAGCCCCTCGCCCTGGCGCACCATGCTCAAGTGGAGGTCGTAGCGGGCCACCACCTCGGCCGGCGGCAGGATCTCGACGGTCAAGCCCGGCAGCTCCAAGTCCCAGCTCGGGTTCTGCTGGTAGGCGAAGATGACCTGGAAGATGGGAGGCCGGCCGGCGTCGCGCACCGGCCGCAGCTCCTGGACCAGCTTGTCGAAGGGGAGGTCCTGATGGACGTAGGCTCCCAGGGTCGCCTCGCGGGTGCGGGCCAAGAGCAGCCGGAAGGTCGGGTTGTCGGCGAAGGTGGCGCGCAGCACCAGCATGTTGACGAAGAGCCCGATCAGCCCCTCGATCTCCAGCCGGTTGCGGTTGGCGACCGGCGAGCCGACGAGCAGGTCGTCGCGGCCGGTGTAGGCGTGGATGAGGGTCTGGAAGGCGGCGAGGAGCGTCATGTACAGGGTGCAGCCGGAGGCCCGGCTCAGCGCTTCGAGGTCGCGCGTCAGGCCGCCGTCCAGGGAGAAGGCGCGGATGGCGCCGCGGAACGACTGCGCCGGCGGGCGCGGCCGGTCGGTCTCGACTTCCAGCACGGTGGGCGCCCCCCGCAGGTGGGACCGCCAGTAGCTCACCTGGTTCTCCAGGAGCTCTCCTTCCAGCCGGCGGCGCTGCCAGACTGCATAGTCCAGGTACTGGAACGGGAGATCGGGGAGCGGCGAGGAGCCGCCGGCGGCGAAGGCCGGATAGAGGGCTCCCAGCTCGCGCACCAGGAGGCCCAGCGACCAGCCGTCGCTGACGATGTGGTGGAGGGTCACCAAGAGCTCGTGGCGGCGCGGGGCGAGGCGGAGGAGGAGCGGGCGCAGGAGCGGCCCCGCCGCCAGATCGAAGGGCTGCCGCCCCTCCTCGAGGTAGAGGCGCCGCGCCTCGGCCGCCGCCGGCTCGGCGATGGCACCCAGGTCGACGACGGGCAGCGCGACGGCGCCCGCGGCGGCGATCCGCTGCACCGGCAGGCCGTCGATCGTCGGGAAAGTGGTGCGCAGGACCTCGTGCCGGCGCACCACCTCGCGGAGGCTCCGCTCCAGGGCGCCAGCGGCGAGCTCGCCCTCGAGCCGCACCGCCAGGGCCATGTTGAAGATCGGGCTGTCGGGCTGCACCTGGCCGAAGAACCAGAGGCGCTCCTGGGCGAACGAGAGGACCGGCGCCTGGTCCCGCTCGACGCGGGTGATGGGCGGCGCCGGCCGGCTCCCCTCGCGCCGCCGCAGGCTCTCGATCCGCGCCGCCACCGCCGCCACGGTGGGGGCTTCGAAGAGGTCCCGCAGCGGCAGCTCGACGGCGAAGCTCTCGCGGATGCGGGAGGCGAGCTGCATGGCGAGCAGCGAGTGCCCGCCGAGGTCGAAGAAATTGTCGCCGCCGCCGACCCGCGGCACCCCCAGCACCTCCTCCCAGATCTCGCACAGCAGCTCTTCCAAGGGGGTCCGCGCCGCCGCCGGCAAGGCGCTGGCGGCCGGCCGCGGCGGGTCGGGCTCCGGCAGGGCGCGGCGGTCCAGCTTGCCGTTGGCGGTCAGCGGCATGGCGGCCAAGAAGAGGAACGCCGCGCCCTGCCGGAGCCCGACCCGCCGCGGCCGGCCG
>DATNKQ010000624.1:0-4075 GCA_035603315.1 Thermoanaerobaculia bacterium | reverse complement strand
GACCGCCTGGAGGCCCGGCCGGTCGGGGCCGGGGTCCGAGGCGTTGGTGCCGTCGCAGACGACGGCGTAGCCGCGCTCCCGCGCCAGGGCGAGGAGCGTGTCCATCCGCATCCCCTGGCAGACGTAGCAGCGATGGGCGGGGTTGGCGACGAACTCCGGGTCGTCGAGCTCGCTGTAGGTCGCGACCTCGTGGCAGATGCCGATCTCCTGCGCCAGGCGCCGCGCGTGATCGAGCTCGGCGCCGGCCAGCGTCTCCGCCGCCGCCGTGACCGCCAAGGCCCGCTCGCCGACCGCGAGGCGCGCCAGCGCCGCCACCACCGCCGAGTCGACGCCGCCCGAGTAGGCGACGAGGACCGACCCGCAGCCCGCGAGGTCGCCGACGATCGCGTCGATGCGGGAGGAGAGATCGACGTCTTCGCTCATCGATTCGATCGTAGCACGCGAAAATCGGGCCAACTGGGCGCCCGGACCTACCGCATCACGCCTTTGACCGTCACCGGCACGAGGAAGAAGACGCTGAAGACGCCGAGGGCGTAGACGGGGACCAGGGGGGCCGCCTGCTGGTCGCCCAGAGGGGCCATGGCGCGCAGCAGGTAGACGATGCCCTGGGGGCCCAGGTAATAGACCCAGCGCAGCAGGCGCCGCCCGGCGTCGGGGAGCTGCCGGCCGCGCTGGATGTAGAGCGTGCCGGCCACCCACCCGAGCGCCGAGGCGAAGCTGAAGAAGCGGTAGAGCGGGACGGGGGCGTTGCCGGCCAGCGACACCAGGCGCAGCCAGGAGACGAGGACCACCACCCAACAGGCCAGGAAGAGGCCGAGGAGGACGGTTTCCAGGCTCCGCACCGGGCGGGGGTTGGGGCTCGCGCCGCCGATCATTCCGGCGCGCGCCGGGGTGAAGCGAATGGCTCACTCATAGCTGCTCACCGGCGGACAGGAGCACATCAGGTTGCGGTCTCCCCAGACGTTGTCCACCCGGCCCACGAACGGCCAGAACTTGTGCTCGCGCACCCAGGGGGCGGGGAAGGCGGCCTGTGTGCGGCCGTAGGGGCGGTCCCACTCGTCCGCCACCACCTCCTCGGCGGTGTGGGGCGCCCGCTTGAGGACGTTGCCGGCGCGGTCGGCCCGCCCCTCCTCGATGGCGCGGATCTCCTCGCGGATGGCGATGAGGGCATCGCAGAGGCGGTCGAGCTCGGCCGCGGACTCGCTCTCGGTGGGCTCGATCATCAGGGTGCCGGCGACGGGGAACGACATGGTGGGAGCGTGGAAGCCGTAATCCATCAGCCGCTTCGCCACGTCCTCGGCCTCGATCCCGGCGCTCGCCTTGAACGGCCGCAAGTCGAGGATGAACTCGTGCGCCACCCGGCCGCGGGTGCCGGAGAAAAGCACCGGGAAGTGCGGGGAGAGGCGGGCCGCCATGTAGTTGGCGTTCAGGATCGCCACCTCGCTCGCGCGGGTGAGGCCGTGGCCGCCCATGAGCGCGATGTAGGTCCAGGAGATGAGGAGGATGCTGGCGCTCCCCCAGGGGGCCGCGGCGACCGGCCCGATGGCCTGGGGGCCACCTGTCGGCACCACCGGGTGTCCGGGGAGGAAGGGAGCCAAGTGGGCGGCCACCGCGATCGGCCCCATGCCCGGGCCGCCGCCGCCGTGCGGGATGCAGAAGGTCTTGTGCAGGTTCAGGTGGCAGACGTCGGCGCCGTAGTCGCCCGGCCGGCAGAGACCCACCTGGGCGTTCATGTTGGCGCCGTCCAGGTAGACTTGCCCGCCGTGGCGGTGGACGACGTCGCAGATCTCGCCGATCGCCTCCTCGAAGACGCCGTGGGTCGATGGGTAGGTCACCATCAGGGCCGCCAGGCGGCCGGCGTGCTGTAGAGCTTTGGCCCGGAGATCGGCCAGGTCGACGTTGCCGCGCTCGTCGCAGGTCACCACCACCACCTTGAGGCCCGCCATCACCGCCGAGGCCGGGTTGGTGCCATGGGCCGAGACGGGGATGAGGCAGACGTCGCGGGCGCCCTCGCCGCGCGCCTGCTGGTAGGCGCGGATCACCATCAGCCCGGTGTACTCGCCCTGCGAGCCGGCGTTGGGCTGCAGCGAGACGGCGGTGAAGCCGGTGATCTCGGCGAGCCAGCGCGAGAGGGTGTCGAAGATCACCTGATACCCCTTCGCCTGCGCCAGCGGCGCGAAGGGGTGGAGGCGAGAAAACTCCGGCCAGGAGATGGGCACCATCTCGGTCGTCGCGTTGAGCTTCATGGTGCAGGAGCCCAGGGGGATCATCGAGGTGGTGAGCGAGAGGTCCCGCGACTCCAGGCGCTTGATGTAGCGCAGCATCTCGTGCTCGGTGTGGTAGCGGTTGAAGACCGGATGGGTGAGGATCGCCGAGGTGCGCGCGTGGGGGGCCGCGTAGCCCGCGTCGACGCCGGCCGCGAGGGCCGGGTTACCCGGCGGTGCTGGGGAAGCCGCGCCGCCGCCGGCCGCGGCGAAGATGGCCAGCAGCTCCTCGAGGTCGGCCGCCGTCGTCGTCTCGTCGAGCGAGATCCCCACCGTGCTCTCGCCCAGCGGGCGCAGGTTGATTTCCCGCGTCTCGGCGGCAGCCAGGACCGCGGCGGCGGACCTCCCGGCGAGGCCCACTCGCAAGGTGTCGAAGAACGGTTCGGCGGGCAGCTCGCAGCCTAGCCGGCGGAGGCCGGAGGCCAGGGTGAGCGCCAGCGCGTGGACGCGGCGGGCGATGGCGCGAAGACCGTCCGGGCCGTGGTAGACGGCGTACATGGCGGCCATGACGGCGAGCAGCACCTGCGCGGTGCAGATGTTGCTCGTCGCCTTCTCGCGCCGGATGTGTTGCTCGCGGGTCTGCATCGCCATGCGGTAGGCGACCTTACCGCGGACGTCGCGCGAGACGCCGATCACGCGGCCGGGGAGCTGGCGCTTGAACTCGTCGCGGGTGGCGAAATAGGCGGCGTGCGGGCCGCCGTAGCCGAGCGGCACCCCGAAGCGCTGGGTGGTGCCGACGGCGACGTCGGCGCCGAAGTCGCCGGGCGGCCGCAGGAGCGCCAAGGCCAGCGGATCGGCGGCCACGACGACGAGCGCGCCCGCCGCGTGAGCCTTCTCGACCAGCGGCCCGTAGTCGAGGACCCGCCCGTCGGTCGTCGGGTACTGCAGGAGGATGCCGCAGAGGTCCTCGCCCGCGAGGTTCAGCGTCTGGTGGCTCCCCACCCGCAGCTCGATCCCCAACGCCTTCGCCCGCGTGGCGACGACGGCGGCGGTCTGCGGATGGCAGTCCTCGGAGATGAAGAAGGCGTTCCTCTTGCCGCCGTCCCGGCCACCGTCGGCGATGGCGAAGCACATGTGCATCGCTTCGGCGGCGGCGGTGCCCTCGTCGAGGAGCGAGGCATTGGCGATCGGCAGGCCGGTCAGGTCGGCGACCAGGGTCTGGAAGGTGAGGAGGGCCTCCAGGCGCCCCTGCGAGATCTCGGACTGGTAGGGCGTGTACTGGGTGTACCAGCCGGGGCTCTCGAGGATGTTGCGCTGGATGACCCCGGGGACGATGCAGTCGTGGTAGCCCATGCCGAGGAAGGAGCGGAAGACCCGGTTCTGGCGCGCGATCCCGGCGAGGGCGTCGAGCAGCTCGCGCTCGCCGAGCGGTCGGCCGCCGGCGATGCCGGAGAGCTGCAGCGGCCGGCGCAGGCGGATCGACTCCGGCACGGTCTCCGCCACCAGCGCCTGAAGCGAAGGCAGCCCGAGGAGCGCCAGCATGCGGTGGACCTCGGCCTCGCTCGGCCCGATGTGGCGGTCAAGGAAGGTGTCGGTGGGTGCCAGCGGATCGCCCGGGGAGGCGGCGGCCGGGGAGCCGGCGGCGACGGCCGTCCCGGTCGCCGTCGCAGCTCCCGCCGAGAGTGAAGAGAGCGCGCCGCCTATCGAATCAGGCTTCGCCACTCTGGACGTACTCCTCGTACTGCTCGGCGTTCATCAACTCCTTCAAGTCCGAGGCGGAGGAGAAGCGGATCTTGATCAGCCATCCCTCTCCCTGCGGATCGTCGTTCAAGAGCTCGGGATCGTCGATGACCGCGTCGTTGATCTCGGTC
>DATNKQ010000622.1:0-4493 GCA_035603315.1 Thermoanaerobaculia bacterium | reverse complement strand
TTCGAGCTCGCCCGCACCCGGCTCTGCGCCCTCTCCGGTTTCCGCTACGTGGACATCGAGAAGATGGGTTACCTGCTGATGGTGACCGGGGTAGAGGCCCGCTACCGCCAGCCCGCTCACTATGGCGACACCGTTCAGGTCGCCTGCTGGGGCGAGCGGCTGGCCAGCCGCGGCATCCGCTTCGCCTACGAGGTCCGGCGCGGCGACGACCTGCTGGCGACCGGGGCCACCGACCACATCTGGATCGAGACGGCGACCGGCCGCCCCTGCCGTCCGCCGGAGGTCGTGCGCGAGCCGTTCCGCCGCCTCGCCGGCCTGGCAGACTGAGCCCTCCCATCCGTCCTGACTCGCGGCGCGTACCATGGGGCGGAGTGAAAAGGAGAATCATGACATGAAGAGCCTGATGAGACGGACCTGTTGCTTCGCGACGGCCGCCGGTGCGCTGGCCGTCCTGATCGTCTTTGCCGCCGGCCGCCCGGCCCTGGGCGGCCCCGAGAACAAGGTGTCGGCCTCGCCGGCCGCCGCCGGCCTCGTCGTGCTCACCGACAAGGTGGTCAAGAGCGACGACGAGTGGCGAAAGACCCTGACCCCCGAGGAGTACCGGATCCTGCGCCAGAAGGGGACCGAGATCGCCTTCACCGGCAAGTACGACCATTTCTACGAGAAGGGGGTCTACCGCTGCGCCGCCTGCGGCCAGCTCCTCTTCGGCTCGGACAAGAAGTTCAACTCCGGCACCGGCTGGCCGAGCTTCTGGGCGCCCTTCGCGCCGCAGAGCGTCGCCACCCACACCGACAGGACCTTCGGGATGGCGCGCATCGAGGTCCTCTGCAGCCGCTGCGGCTCGCACTTGGGCCACGTCTTCGACGACGGCCCGCCGCCCACCCACCTGCGCTACTGCATGAACTCGGTGGCCCTGAAGTTCGTCCCCACGAAGTAGGGCGCGAAAGGATCTCTCGATGAGCGAGCCGACGACCAAGGACAAGGTGGTCAAGACCGACGAGGAGTGGCGCCGCCAGCTGACGCCGGAGCAGTACAAGGTCGCCCGCAAGAAGGGGACCGAGCGCCCCTTCGCCAACGAGTACAACGCCAACAAGGAAGCCGGGACCTACACCTGCGTCTGCTGCGGCCAGCCGCTCTTCTCCTCGGAGCAGAAGTTCGACTCCGGCACCGGTTGGCCGAGCTTCTGGGACTCCATCACGGCCAACGCCGTGGCGCAGGAGTCCGACAACAGTCTCTGGATGCGGCGCACCGAGGTCCTCTGCAGCCGCTGCGACGCCCATCTGGGCCACGTCTTCGACGACGGCCCGGAGCCCACCGGCCAGCGCTACTGCATGAACTCGGCGGCGCTTTCGTTCACGCCGAAGAAGTAGAGGGGGCGAGGATCTTCAGGGCTGGCGCGGCGAGGCCGCGCCAGCGGCGTGGTCGCGCTTCCACAGGGCGGGCTCGCTCGCCAGATCGACCTTGACGATGTCGGGCCGGAAGAAGAGGGCGGTCGTCCAGTCGATGACGATGCGCAGCCGCCGGCTCCAGCGCGGCATCTGGATCAGGTAGTACGTCCGTCGCACCCACCAGGCGAGGAAGCCGTAGAGCGGCACCCCGAGGACCTTGCCCAGCCCCCGGCCGTGGCCGAGCGAGGCCATGATCCCCAGCGTCTCGTAGACGAACGGGCGCAGCGGCCTGTCGTGGAGGGCGGCGTGGAGGTTGGCCGCCAGCACCCTGGCCTCGCGGAGGGCGTGCTGCGCGAGGTAGGGGTACGGCTTCCCCGCCGGGTCCGGCACCTCCGCGCAGTCGCCCAGCGCCCACACCTCGGGGCGGTCGCGCGAGCGCAGCGTCGCGTCAACCACGACGTGGCCGCGGCGGTCGCGGGCGAGCGGCAGGGCGGCGGAGACCGGGCTCGGCACGATCCCCGCCGACAGCACGATCGTCGCCGCCTCGATCGTGCGGTCCTTCAGGTGGACCTTCCCGGGCTCGACGGACTGCACGGGAGCGTCGGTCAGGATGGTGACCCCGGCGCGGCCGGACAGCACCTTCGCCGCGTAGCGCGCCAGCTTCTCGTCGACCTCCGGCAGGATGCGGTCGAGCGCCTGCAGGAGGAAGAAGCGGACCTCGCCGCGCTCGATCCGCCGGTAGTAGCGGACGATCTCGTCGGCGAAAGCGGTCATCTCGCCGAACAGCTCCACCCCCACCAGGCCGCCGCCCATGACGACGAAGGTGAGCAGGCGCCGCTTGCGGTCGGGATCGCTCTCCACATCGGCGCGCTCGAAGCGCTCGATCATGTGGTCGCGGAGGACCATGGCGTCGGCCAGGGTCTTGAACGTGAAGGCGGCCTCGGAGCCGGGGATGAGGACCTGGTTGGTGCGCGCGCCGAGGGCGAGGACGAGCTGATCGTAGGGCAGCGCGTAGTCCTCTCCCTCGGTCGCCGCGGCATGGACGATCCGCCGCTCGAGGTCGACGCCGTGCACAGTGGCCTCGACGAAGCGCGCCCGCTGCAGGAAGTCGCGGACGGGGAGCGAGCAGTGCCGCAGCTCGAGAGTGCCGGAGAAGGCCTCGAAGAGGAGCGGCGTCATGAGGAAGAAGTTGTCGCGGCAGACGAGGACGATCTCCACCTCCGGCTGCCGCGCGAAGAGCTTCTCCAGGGCCCGGGCCGCCCACAGCCCGCCGAACCCGCCGCCGGCGACGACGATGCGGGTCGGAGCGCGTCCACCGGGAAGGCCCATCTCATGATTCTAGACCGTACCCCCGGCTGGCAGACGCCGCGCAGTAGCCGAGGGGTCCACCCTCGGGGATAGTCTCGCCGAGCGAGCGCCAGATCTCCTTGAGCGGACGCTCGTGAAGATTGCCGACGCTCCAGGAGGAAAAGGAGCAGAGGCGGACGTCCCCTTCCGCGCCGAGGACGACGCTGGTGCGGCCGCAGGAACAGGTGGACGGCAGAACGACCGTGAGGTGGGGAAGCTCGGCCCGCCATTCCTCCAGACGCCGCCGCAGCTCCTCGAGGTCGCAGCTTGTCGGCGGTGTGAACGGCGCGCCGGCGCCCAGGAGCCCGGTCTTCTTGAACGGGCTCAGGTAGCACTCGATGACGCCCAGCTCCGCCATCCGCTCCGGCAGGCGCGGAAGCTCGTGGAGGTTCTCCGAGTGGACGGTCCACACCATGCCGACGCGCGGTATTCCGGCCTCCCAGGCGCGGCTGACGGCGCGGCGGGCCGGCTCGAAGGTGCCGGCGCCGCGAGATGCTTCGTGGCTGCCGGCGCTCAGGCCGTCGAAGCTGACCTCGAGTTGGTTGAGGCCGGCCTTCGCCAGCGACTCCGCCCGCCGGGCGTCGAGCCCGAGGCCGTTGGTGATCACCTTGACGAAGACGTGGGCTTCGCGAAGGGCGGCGACGACCTCCTCCAGGTCGCGGCGCAAGAGTGGCTCGCCGCCCAGCAGGCAGACGTAGAAGATCCCCGCCTCGACGATCTGGCGGACGATGGCGAGGGCGGTCTCGCGGTCCGGTCCGAAGGAGGAGAAGTCCGGCACGTAGCAGATCCGGCAGCGGAGGTTGCAGCGCGTCGCGATCTCCCACAGGCAGTACCAAGGGACGGCGGCATGGCGCAGGCGGTGCTGCACCTCCGGCGCGGGATAGTCCTTGGGGATCCGTTCCGGCTCCGCGCTCTCCTGCCCTGCCGGAACGGGCGAGATGAATTCGAGGTCGGCGAGGCGGCGCAGGAAAGGGAGAACCTCGTCGCGGCCGAACCGCTCCGTTGCGGCGCGCCGCAGCCGGCCGACGGTGGCGCCGCCGGCGATCTCGCGCCAGATCAGGCTGCCGTAGGGAGAGAGCGCGAGGAGAGGGTTGTTGCGCGCCATCGGACCGCTGTGGAAGAGGACGACGAGATCGGCGGACTCGTCGTGGGCCTTGACCCAGGGGCCGGCGACCGCGAGGCGGATCTCATCCAAGGTATCGAGAGGGTCGCTGGGCATCGGCATCGAGCTCTCCCTACAGC
Organism: Thermoanaerobaculia bacterium; assembly: GCA_035603315.1. GTDB lineage: Bacteria > Acidobacteriota > Thermoanaerobaculia > Multivoradales > UBA5704 > DATNKQ01. The sequence continues at coordinate 516 of DATNKQ010000622.1, read as the reverse complement.
TCGATGCGCCCATGAGGCGTGTAAAGGTCATGGAAGACGAGGCGAGCGTTGACCAGCTCGCCGCAGGCCCGCAGCCAGCAGAGGAGCTCGTGGAGCGGCCCGCCGGCGAGCGGCACCAGCACGTGCCCCAGCTTGAGGTGGGCCATGCCCGGCAGGTGCTTCTGGAGCACGGGCATCTCTTGCGCCAGGCGCGCCCGCAGGTCGTAGAAGTCGTCGTTCGCCGGATAGCCGGGCGCCAGGAGCAGGCCGGCCCGGCTGACGATCAGGCCATGGAACTGTAGGGCGAGGGCGCCCCGCGACTGCCGGCGCACGATCCGCCGCGCCTCCTCCGCCTCCTCGCGGCTCAGGGCCGAGACCTTCGCGTCCTCGCCATAGTGAGTGCGGTTGACGATCGTCAGGTGGTAGGCCTCGGAAGGCACGTGGGCGAAGACGGCCTCCGCGCCGGAAGCGAGGGCAGCGAGACGTCGCTCCACCAGCCGCGCCACGCGCCACAGGCGGCGGGTGACCCGGCGATCC
>DATNKQ010000574.1:0-25719 GCA_035603315.1 Thermoanaerobaculia bacterium | reverse complement strand
CGCGGAGCTCGGGGAGCGCCTCGAGCTCTGGCAGAAGAGGCTTCCGAACCCCAGGAACATCAATCCCCGCTTCCACGGCTTCGAGGCCTACTCCTATTCCGTGATGCTGCTCGGCCTCAACTACCGACCGGCGTCGAGCCTGCCCGCTCTCGATTATCACGTCGACCAGGAGAAGGCCGCCGCCGCATTCCGCCTGCTGCGCGAGAAGACCCAGCGGCTGGTCTCGACGCTGCCCTCCCAGCTCGAGTACCTGACGCACGTGCGGTCCAAGGTCGGCTCGCCCGTCGTCGGGACCGCCAACTCTCGGTAAGGATTGGCTCAGGGAAGAGAGTCAGGACCCCGCCCGGCCTCCCGGCGCCGCGCCCACCACCTGCTGGAGCAGAGCGGCGCCCAGGTTGGCATCCGCGAGGCGCTCTTCGAGGTCGGAGACCGCGAGGAGGCGGTCGACGACGACCTCCTGCTCCCGCGCCCGCTCCAGGGCCTCCACGTAGCTCATGCCGGTGAACGAGACGAGCGAGTAGAGGGGGGTGAAGCGGCCCGGGTAGAGCTCGTCCAACCGGCGTTCGACCGCTTTGCGCAGCAGGAACCGCGGCTCGCGCACTTCGTCACGGATCTCCCGGAAGTGCCGCAGCGAGAGATCGGCGATGGCATCGGCGTTGGGCTTTCGCCGGCGCTCGAAATCGGCGAGGGCGGCATCCCAGTCGCCGCCGTGCCGCTCGAGGCAGCCGTCGAGCACGGCGCAGTCCTCGAAGCCGGCGTTGGCTCCTTGGCCGTAGGAGGGCACGATGGCGTGCGCGGCGTCGCCCAGGAGCGCGACGCGGCCGCGCACCCAGGGGAAGCAGCGGACGGTCAGCATCGAGCTGACCGGGCGTCCAAAGAAGTCGCCCACCAGGTTGGGGATGTGCGGCAGCGCGTCGGGAAAGCTGTGCGCGAAGAAGCGCAGCAGATCGGATTCGTCGCGGACCGCGGCGAACGAAGGCGCCCCCTCGTACGGCAGGTGGAGGGCGAGGGTGAAGCTGCCGTCGAAGTTGGCGAAGCCGATCAGCATGTAGCGGCCGCGCGGCCAAATGTGCAGGGCCTCGGGGTCCAGTCCCCACGCCTGCACCGCCGGCGGCGGGACGCTGAGCTCCTTGTACCCCTGGTCGATGTACTCCTGGGAGTAGTCGAAGCGATCGGTCTTCTGCAGTTGCAGGCGGACGGCCGAGAAGGCGCCGTCGGCGCCGAAGATCATCCCCGCCCGCTCGCGGGAGGTCTGGCCGCTGTCGAGGTCCTCGAGGATCACCGCCGGCGCGCTCCCGTCGAGGCCGACGCACTTCTGGCGGAAGCGGATCTCGATGCCGGGCGTCTGCGCGGCGATGTCGAGCAGCACGCGGTTGAGGTCGCTGCGGGTGATCGAGAAGAGGGCCTCGCGATGAATCCCGTAGGGCTGATAGGCGAGCCCTCCGTCCTCGCCGTGGATGACGCGGCCGTAGGCCGGCATGGCGATCGCGCGCACGGCGTCGATGACTCCGGCGCGGGAGAGCGCCGCGAAGCCGCGGTGGCTGAGCGTCAGGTTGATGGAGCGGCCGGAGGAGGGGCCCGCGGTCCGGGGGTCGGGATTCCGCTCGAAGACCCGCACGGCGTAGCCGCGAGCGGCGAGGAAGAGCGAAAGCAGGGATCCGACCAGGCCGCCTCCGACGATCACGACTTCTTCCATGGTCTCCATTCCTCGGGCGGCTACCGGCGGCACGGCCGCGCTGAATTGTAGCAACGAACTGATCCACGAACCAGTGGCGCCGGGAGCCTTCTGATCGACGCGGGCGCGGATTGTTCGTGTATACTCAATCCCCAATTGCTGCCGGCATTCGACGGGCGAGGCCCCGCAGAAAGAGGAGTCGATGATCGAGAACAAACGGCTTCGTTTCAAGCGCTCCGAAATCTTGATCCCCGAAGGGCTTCCCGAGGCGGTGGAAGAGTCCGCGCCGGGCCGGGTGCTGCGTTGGTACGTCGCCCAGGCCGGCGCGGACGAGGTCGTCGTCGAAGCGACCATCGACAGCGAGCCCCTGGAGCGGTTCGACGACAGCGTCTTGGGGGAGCACTATCCAGGCAAGACCGTCGCCGTGAGCATCATCCCCACCGGTGTCGGCTGCAGCGTCGGCGGCTTTGCGGGCGATGCTGCCCCCGCCACCCGGCTGTTGTCGGCGGCGACCGACTATCTGATCACCAATCCGAACGCGGTCAATGCCTCCGACTTCATCCGGCTCGACGCCAATGTCCTCTATGCCGAAGGCTATTGCATCGATCTCTTCAGCCGCGGGTTGGTCAACCTCTACCTTCCGTATGCGAACCGCGTGGGAGTGATAATCGAAAGATCCAGCGAGGCGAAACTCGATCTTGCGTTCAATGTGATCAATGCGGTGCGCGCGGTGCACGGGGTCGACATCGAGCACTGCGTGATCACCGACGGTCCGATCGGCAGCCGCTCCTGCCGCAACGAGTCGGGAGCCTTCGTCGGCACGCTCGATCACCCGGAAGTCCTGGCCGATGCCTGCCAGTCGCTGCTGCGCAAGGGGGTGGACGCGATTGCGGTCGCCAGCAACGTTCAGGACCTGTCGCCCGCCGAGTATGCCCTGCACTTCGCCGGCCAGATCCCCAATCCCGTGGGCGGGGTGGAGGCGATCATCTCCCATTCGATCGTCAACCGCTTCCGGGTGCCGGCGGCGCACGCGCCGCTGCAGAACGTCCGGGACCTCGATCTCGAGTCGGCAGTGGTCGACGCGCGAGCCGCCGGCGAGATGGCGTCTCCGAGCGGGCTCGCCTGCGTCCTCCTGGGGCTGGCGCGGGCGCCCCAGATCGTGCCGCGGCCGGGCCGGCGGAGCCGTGACATCGTGAACCTCAACAATCTCCTCGCGGTGGTCGCGCCGGCGACCTGCCTGGGCGGCATACCGGCCCTCTTCGCGCAGCGGGCCGGCATTCCGGTCATCGCGGTGGCCAGCAACGAGAGCCTGCTGGAGATCACCGCGGAGCAGATGCGCCTGGAAGGCGTCGTGCAGGTCGCGAGCTACGCCGAAGCGGCCGGCGTGCTGCTGGCGCTGCGCCATGGCCTGGCGCTGCAGTCGCTGGTGCGGCCGCTGGCGACGCTGCGCCATGCGGCGGCCCAGAGATCGCTCTCCGCGCCCCGCCGCAGCGGCAGCGCCGTCGCGGCGCTGAGCGAGCGCTGAGCCCGATGGAGATCGCGGAGATCGCGGAGGGCGCGCGGACCGCGGGCGCCACGTGGTCGACCGCCAACCAGCGGCTCCTGGACCGTTCCCGCGGGCGACCGGCCCTGCGCCGGCGGGCCTCGTTCGCGCCCGTCCACCAGGGAAACCCTCTGCCCACGTACCCCCGGCTGCAGTCCTGGCCGGTCTTCGCCGACGGCCTGCGCGTCCGGGAGCTAGAACGGGTGGCGGTTGGATTGACCCGCCTCTTCAGGGGCATTCCGTCGCGTTTCTTCGCCGACGATCCTCGGCAGATGGCAGCGTTCTACAGCGTCGACCAGCCCGAGCTGCTGGCCGCCGTGATGGCGCGGCCCAATGCCATCGAGGCCGCCCTGGCGCGGGTCGATTTCCTCGAGGACGGGTCCGGGCTGCGCTGTCTCGAGCTGAACGCGGGCAGCTATCTCGGCGGGTGGTTCACCGAGTTCCTCGAGCCCCTCTACCTGAGCTGCCCCGAGCTGGCGGGCTTCCTGCGGGAAGACGGATTGGCGGCTCGTCACCGCCCCACCATCCGCCGGATGTTCTCCCATATCGTTAGGGACACCCGGCGCCGAGGCATCTGGCGGGAAGGCGAGCTCAATCTGGCCGTCGTGCTCTATCCGCAGGTGGATTCCTACCTGAAGTCTGTGGGCCGCCCCGACCTCCTGCAACGAGAGTACGAGGCCGCCCTGTCCGGCGAGGACGGCGCGCTGCGCGGCAGGGTCTTCATCTGCGGCTACGGCGACCTCGAGCCCGCAGGGGCGGCGCTCCGCTATCGAGGCTGCCCGGTCCATGCCCTCCTCGAGCAGCAGAGCGGACCCACGGATCGCGTCGCCTTTCGCTGCTTCAAGGCGGGAGGCGTGAACCTCTTCAGCGGACCGGTGACCATGCTGCTGTCGGACAAGCGGAACCTCGCGCTCCTCTCGGAGGCGGCCGACGGCGGCGGCGGTCTCATCGACGGGGAGGAAAAGGATCTGGTGAGACGGCACCTCCCATGGACGCGCCGGGTGGCGCGGGCAACCGCGATTTTCGGCGGGGAGGAGGTGTTCCTGCCCGACCTGCTCGCCGGCAGGCGCGAGGAGCTGGTGCTCAAGGGGGCGCAGTCGCTGGGAGGCGCGGACGTCCATATCGGACGGTTTCTCTCCGCCACCGCCTGGGAGACGGTGGTGCAGCGGGCGCTCGCGGAGCCCGGCTGGATCGTGCAGGAGGAGGTGCGCTCGCTGCCCTGGCTCTTCCCGGGCGACGACGAGGAGCTTGCCGTCTTCGACGTGGTCTGGGGGATCTTCGTCTTCGGTGAAGAGTACGGGGGCACGTTCGTCCGCATGCTCCCCCGTGAGCGGCGGGGCACGGTGAACGTACTGCAGGGGTGCGACGTGGGGATCGTGCTCGAGGTCGACGCGGGCTAGGCTGCCTGCCTCCACTTTTCCGCGATCCGCTTCACTTCCGCTTCGGCGCTCCGCGCGGCGTCCTGCGGGCTCAGCTTGCCGGTCACCGCGCTCATGAACATCCGGGGGATGACGAAGCTGTTGAAGGCCTCCATCGCCACCGGGTTCGCATAGCCGGGGAAGCCCAGGTTCGCCGTCCAATGCAGCGCGTCCTTCAGCTCTTTGTACTTGTAGGGAGGATCGCCCCGAGGGTCTTTCTCGAGCCGCACGATGAGATCGGGGACGGTCTTCTGGAAGATGGGGAAGTTGCAGCCCTGGCTGGTCTCGTAGACGTCCTTCGACCGGTCGATCAGGTCGGACAGGAACTGCTTCGCCCCTTCCCCGTTCTCGGCGAAGCTCCAGACGGCGGAGCAGTTGGTCACATGGGGGATTGCCCGCACCCCCGCGGAGCCGAGCAGCGGTGGGCTGAGACGGATTTTCTTGGCGATCTCCGGATTCTCCTTCTCCGCCGCGCGCAGGAGGGAGATGGCGTTCGTGGTGCAGGAGGTCTTGCGCCCCAGCATGGCCCGCACGTTGCCCGCGGGCCCCCAGCTGAGCTGCTCGGGAGCCCCCGCGTCCTGGTAGAGGGCTTTGACGTACTGGAGCGCCGCGACGGTGCGGGCGCCGCGGTTGAGGACGACGTCTCCGCCCGCGTCGACGACCGCGCTGCCGAACGCGTGCAGGAGGGTGTGCAGGGTGACGTTGCTCTCCAGGCTCGGCGCCAGCGCCAGACCGCAGGGTATCCCCAGCTTGGCGCGAATCCTCTGCCCGCCGCTGCGCAGACTGCCGTAATGCAGCGGGCCGAGGGGCATGTTGACGGCGCGCCAGTAGTCTTCGAAGTAGAGCAGCGGCGCCGGCATCCAGGAATCGGCGAACGCGAAGTACTTCTTGGTCTGCGGATCGAAGGTCGATTTGTGCCCCAGGCGATCGACGTTGCCGTGCCGGAAGCTCACCGCCTGATAGATCTCGGCATGATCGATCACCTGCCGCCGGTATTCCGCCGGCGGCCAGGGGAACATGAAGAGATCGTGGCCCCGGCGCGCTGCGGCCTCGGCCGACGCCCGCGCGCTGATTTCCTCCACCGGGATGCGGTCGACGATCACCTCGGTGTCGTGCTGCCGGCCCCATTCCTTGGCCAGCACGCTCTCGAACCAGGCGTCGTGCTCGGGCACGAAGTGAGCCCACTTGGCGATTTTGAGGGTCTTGAGGGTCTTTTTCTGGGCCTTGGCGCGAGCGGGAAAGAGGAAGAAAGGCCCGACTGCCGCCGCGGTGGCGGCCAGTTTCAGGAAGTCGCGGCGGGAGCCTGGTTTGCCACTGTCACTGGACATCGCGATCCACCCTCCCGGGGGAAAGACTTGACCCCTGGCCGGGCGCCGGCCCGGCCAGGGGTGTTGCTGCGCCTGGAGCCTATCGCGACTATTGCCCCGCGCTCCTCGCGGCGGCCTGCTGCGCCGGCGAGAGCTCGTTGCAGAAGGCGCCGAAGAACTTCAGACAGAGGAAGTTGGCGGTGATTCCCAAGTCGATCGGTAGGCCGCTGGGCTTGCGCACCTGATCGAGGAAGGCATCCTGAGCGACCGCCCCGTTGCGCGGGTCGGGGAGCGCCGGGCAGATCAGCCAGACCGCCCCGCCGTCGGCGCCCCCCACGTCCTCCTGGCCCTCCGCCGTGCAGGGCGGGTCCGGCGGGTTGGTGCCGAGGAAGCCGGGAATCGGGTTGGACCCGACCACCGTGCCCTCCAGGAAGTTGAGCTCGTCGGCAGTCTTGATGATGGGAGACCCGTCCAGGGTCAGGCCGTTCTTGTTGCCGAGGGCGGCGAGCATCTGATGGCACTGCGAGGTCTGGTGCGGGCCGAAGCCCGTGCTGGTGTACCAGAAGTAGGTGATGATCCAGGCGCCCAGGGTGTCGTCGCAGAAGTAGCCGAACGGCGCGCTGCCGTCGATGGGGTTGCGGTTGGCGGCGAACCGCCAATCCTGCCGGAGGGTGGGGGTGGCGACGCTGGTCACCGGGAAGCACGGCGTGCTGCCGTCCCCCATGCTGCCGCAGGCGGTACCGGCGAAGACACCGTGGGAGTCGACCTGCCGCGGCGCTGCGTAGGCCTCGAAGTGGCTGATGATGTCCGCCATCTGGATCCCGCGGGCGTTGGCGACGCCGGTGAAGAAGCTCTGGTCCAGCAGGAAGGCGAGGATGGAGATGAACTGCGTCGGGGCGCCGGTGCCGTCGTCGATGTAGCCTCCCGTCGTGGCCAGGATGCGGATGTCGTTGCGGTCGGGATCGTTGTTCGAGTGGTCGACCACCCAGTTCACCTGACCGTCTCGCGCCGGCGGGCCGGTCTGCCGGAAGAGCCCGAAGCGCGCCGCCCCGGGAGTGTCCAATACCGACACGTCGATGCCGTTCTCCGTGTAGAAGGCATCGTTGAAATCGAAGGGCGGCGGGTTGAATTCGGGAAAGTTGAGAAAGCCGTTGCTGGTCGCCGGCTGGCTCTGCGCCGACAGCCGGCTGAACGGCGCGATCAGCAGCAGGAGCAGCAGCGCACCCAACGCGAAGACGACAGCACCGGACGGTGCAGGGTTGTTCTTGTCCTTCACGACGTTATCCTCCTTCGGAATCCTCGGCACCGCCGCGGATCCCGGAATCGAGAGTTCTGGCGAGCTGGCATCCCCCGCGTCTCACGCCGAGGCGCGGCGGAGAGTCCTCGCGGGTCATCCCACCTTCGCCTCGGGCCGGATCATCCAGGAGACCGACTCGGCGATCCACTCGGCGCGGGCCATGCCCGGACAGGCCGACCACAACATCAGCGGCTCGTTCCCGTAGCGGACGTTGCCGATGTGCTGCGTCACGTCCTGGTCCACCTTCGGGTCCGGGTAGGTGAAGCCGAGGCTCCGCCGGAGCAGGACGATGTCGGCGGGCGCCCCGGTCAGGAAGGTCCAGCCCGGCTGCGCATCGAACATTCCGGCATAGTGCTTGAGCACCTCCGGAGAGTCGTGCTCCGGCTTCAAGCTGATCGAGTTCATGAAGATGTCCCGGCCCATCCGGTCGCCGAGCGCCTTCTGGACCTTGGCCAGATTGGCGGTGACGAGAGGGCAGAGCTCCTCGCACTGCGCGTAGAAGAAGTTGATGGTGACGACCTTGTCCTTGACCAGGTCGTCGTAGAAACGCACGGTCCTGCCGTCCTGCGTCCGCAGGGCGACGTTGGGGAAATTCCGGTTGCGGATCTTTTCGCGCGGTGACGGCTTGGTGGCGACCTCCGCCTCGGCGGTGCTCCTCGCCAGCAGCCCACCCGCGAAAGGAGCCAAGGCAGCCAGACGTAACAGATTCCTTCTCGATGGCTCGCGCATGACCTGACGGTCTCCTTTCTGCGTCCTGTCGTTCAAGATCGGTTGGGCGCTTTCCGCTACGGCACGAGGACGTCGTCTCCCTGCGCCTGGACGTGCCAGAGCCCCATCATGGCGTGGTCTTCGTGCACCACGTTGTGGCAGTGGATGGGGTACTTGCCGAGCCAGTCGCGGAAACGGAAGAAGAGGAGCGTGCGCTCGTTCGGGTGGAGCTGCGTCACGTCCTTCCGGGCGCGCTCGACGGCCAGGGGCGGAGGCATCCGGTTGCGGGTGAGGATCTGGTGCTCCTCGAGATGGATGTGGATGGGATGCGTCCAGTCGCCGGTCAGGTTCTCCAGGATCCAGTTCTCGACGCTGTTCTGCTGCACCTGGAAGCGGAAGGTGTGGCAGTCCATGAACTGGCCGTTGATCGACCACTGGCCGTTCAGCCGGTCGAACTTGAAGGTGCGGGTGATCCGCGGCGTCACGTTGGTGCTGGGGAGCGGGTAGAACGTCTGCGTCGCGGGATCGGCGCTGTGGTCGGTGACCGCCGTGCCGCTGACGCGGAACTGCAGCAGGAGGTTGCCCTGTCCGGCGGCGAGCGTCGTCGGCTCGGGATTGCCGTTGACGTCCGTGCACTGCCCGGCGTTCACCGGACCCATGCCGTTGAGCTGGTTCAGGCGGTTCTCCAGGTAGATGGTCTTGCCGGCGAACTGCCGGAAGTCGATGATGATGTCGACGCGCTCGGCGGGGCCGATGCGGACGTTCTGGACCTGCACGGGCGCCGGCAGGAGGTTGCCGTCGTTGGCGATCACGTAGAACGGGTTCACCGCCCCCAGGTTGTTGAGGTTCGTGAGGTAGTAGTCGTAGAAGCGCGACGGGCCGGTGTCCAGCAGTCGGAAGCGATACCGCCGCGGTTGCACCTGGAAGAAGGGCTGGATCTTGCCGTTCACCAGGAACTTGTCGCCCAGGATGCCGTCCAGGCTGAAGAGGTCGAAGGCCAGCTGGCCGTCCGTCGGGTCGTAGACCTTGTCCGCGAACACCAGCGGAACGTCGAACTGCGGATAGCTGGGAAGGCGGAAGCCGGTCGTCTCGTCGCCGGTGTCGAACTGGTTGAACATGAGATAGAAGCCTACCAGCCCCTTGTAGGTGTTCTGCGCCGTGAAGTCCACGCGGTGGTCGTGGTACCACAGCGTGCTCAGCGCTTCATTGATGTCGCCATTGGGCTGGTGGTCGGAGTTGAACCCGGCCAGCACGTTGGGATAGTACTGGTCGCAGAAGTGTCCGATCTCATAGAAGTCACAGGGGTTGCCGTCACTCTCCGAGGGATTGTGCGCGTTGTGCAGGTGAGTGGTGACGGAAGGCAGACCGAAGCCGTTGTTGTGGCTGACCGTCGGCAGCCCGTTGGTGTTCCGCGTCAGTTGGGGCACGCCGTAGTGAGCGACGTAGGTGGGCCCGGGGCTGACGGTATGGGCGCCGTCGCCGAAGGCCCAGAGGGCCTGCAGCGGGAGGGACGGCGACTGCGACGCCGAGATGGCCTTTTGGGTGAAGTGGTACAGCTTCGGCGGCGGGAACGGGAAGCCCAGGCCGGGGGCCTGGTGGGGCGCCGCGCGGACCTCGCCGGCCGCCGTGTTGGGGGCGATCGTCGGCGCCGGGCTCAGGGAGGCGACCGTCTGCGCGGTCGGCATGATGGTGAGCGGCTCGACGAATTTCCCGGTCGGCGGGCTGGCCGGCAGGCCCGCCCCCGCGCAGAGGTTGGCGATGCCCTGCTGAAACGGCTGTGCCCAAGCCCGGGAGCTCAAGCCGCTCTTAGCGACCAGCATCCCCGTCGCCGTCAGCAACCCCATCTTGAAGAGGTCTCGCCGGTTGGTCAGACCGGCTGAAATCAGCTCGCGGCGGTTCTTCGCCGCGTTGAGCATCTCCCGGTATCGCTTCCTCGACACTTTCTCGCCCAGACTGTTGTAGTACACCCGCTCACCTCCTTGCCTTCTCGAGGCTGTTGCATGACCGTCGACTCGGCAGCCGCCACCTCGCAATGACGGACGGTCAAGAGCGGTCGAGTTGTGCCGCCCCTTGGCCACGCAGGTACCGGCCCGGGCAGGGAGGCCCGGCCGGGCATGGACGCAGCAAGGGAACGGAGAGTGGAAACGGGGAGGGAGACCGGCCTGAAACCTGAACCCACGCTCAAGCCGGACGTAAACTTCGCCATGGCGATCCCTTTCGGACCTGGCGTCCCGACTACCAACTATGGTGCCTTGATCGCAGAAAACCATAAAATTTGGGCATTGTCAATAGAGAATTCCTTCTTGTGTTGTAAATGTTTTGTAAAATCCGGACGAGAAGCCCTCAGGAAGCGCCGGAAACGGCGGCTCTGGTGACGGGCAGGGCGGGGAGCTCCACGGTCAGGATCGCTCCCCCGGCCGGTCGATTGCCGGCGGCGATGCGGCCGCCGTGGTCCTCGACGATGCGCTGGACGATGGACAGCCCGAGGCCGGTGCCGCCGCGGCGGCGGCTGAAGAAGGGCTCGAAGAGCCGCGCCAGGTCCTCGGGCCGGAAGCCCGGTCCCGAGTCCTCGACGGTGCAGACGACCCACGGATCGCCCTCCTTCTTGACCTGCCGGGCCTCGACCGTCACCACGCCGCCGCGGGGCGAGTGTTGGATGGCGTTGGCGAGCAGGTTGCCGAAGACCTGCACCAGGCGCCCGCGGTCCATCGGCACCGCGGGCAGACCGGCGGGCAGGCGCGGCTGGACGGCCACGTGGTGGTCGTCGCCGAGCCGCAGGCAGAGCGCTGCCGACTCGGCGACGACCTCCTCGATGCGGTCCGGCGAGGCCTCGCCTTTGCCGGGCTTGCCGAACTCCAGCAGGCTGTTCATCAGCTCGCTCAGGCGGTGGACCTGGGAGCGGAAGATGTCGATGTACTCCAGGTACTCCTCGCGCTCGCCGAACGAGGCGACGAAGGCGTCGAGCGACGCCGAGATGCCGAAGAGGGGGTTGCGCACCTCGTGGGCGACGCCGCCCACCAGGGCGCCCAGGGAGTACATCAGCTCGCCGCGGCGCAGCGACTCCTGGAGGCGCAGGGTCTCCTCCTCGGCCCGCTTGCGCTCGGTGACGTCGCGCACCACGATCTGGCAGATCTGGTGCGCGTCGAGGAGGAACGTCTTGGCCGAGACCTCGGCGGGGAAGACCTCCCCCGACCGCTTGCGGCACTCCAGTTCGGCGTGCTCGAGACCGCGGGAGAGGATCTCGCGGCAGGTCCGCCCACCGGAGCGGGCGTGGACCTGCGGCGCGAACAGATCCTCGGGCCGCATCGCCAGGAGCTCCTCCTCGCCGTAGCCGAACAGGGCGCGGGCGCGCTCGTTGGCGTCCAGGCCGATTCCGGAGTCGTCGCAGATCAGGATGGCGTCGTTCGACTGGCGGAAGAGGGCGCGGAACTGCTCCTCGCTCTTGCGCAGCTCCTCGCCGGCGCGCCGCGACTCGAAGGCCAGCGTCAGCTGGCCGGCGATGAGCTGCAGGACCTCGCGCTGCCGGCGCGTGAGCCGCACCTCGGCCCCGCGCCCGGAGACCGCGAAGACCCCCAGCGGAACGCCGCGGGCGGTCAGCGGCAGGCCGATCCAGAAGGCCGGCGGATGGACGACGTGGATCTCGCCCCGCTCTTCGAGGTCGGCGATCTTCCTGGCGTTGGCGAAGAGCGGCGCGCCGGTGCGCAGGACGTACTGCGGCAGCCCGCGGCGCGGGCGAGCAGGCGCCGGCCGATCGCGGAAGCGGTCGACGAGGGCGCCGCCCGGCGCGGCGAGCTCGTAGAGCGAGACCGCCAGGCGGCCCCGCGGGAGGAGCTCGGAGACGAGATCGAAGACCATCGCCTGGAGCTCTCGCAGGCTGGCGACCTCGCGCGAGAAGTCGCGGATCAGGAGGGCCGCCGACTGGAGCTGCTCGAGAGCGACGCGGGAGGTGACGTCGCGGACCTGGAGGACGACCTCCGCCGCCTCCGGTTCGGCCGCGAGGGAGCGCCCCAGGCTCTCCAGGTAGACCCAGGTGCCGTTCTTGTGCCGCAGGCGGATGGGCTCGCGCCAGTCGATCGGCTCCCGGTCCTCCGAGTCAGGGGCGGCGAGCCGGCCCAGGTCCTGCGAATGGACGAGCTCGAAGATCGTCCGCCCGCGGACCTCGTCCGCGCTGTACCCGAGATTCTGCCGGACGGCAGGGCTGGCATAGCGGATGACGCCCCGCGGAGAGAGAGTTAGGGTAAGGGAAGGGCAGCGGTCGACGAGCGAGCGGAAGAAGCCAAGGCGCCGGTGCACCAGCTCGCGGTCGACGAGGAGGAGGACGGCGTTGGTGAGGTGGCCCAGGAAGAGCTCCGCCATTGCCACTCGCTCGGCGCCGAAGGCGTCCGCGCGGGGCGACAGCGCCACCAGCTCGCCGATGACCGAGCCGGCCTCGCGCAGGGGGAGGAGGGCGAAGCCGCGGACCCTGCCGCCGGCGAGGAGCGGGCGCAGCCGGGCGGGGACTGCCGAGGGACGGACGTCGCTGCGAAGGATCAATGGCGTTTCGCGTGCCGGCCGGCCATCGCTGCGGCGCCAGGCCGGCCGCCAGCTCGGCGGGAAGGTGTACCGGGCCTGGTGGTCGAGCAGGCCCGCGCCGCCCAGGACGAGGACGGCGCGCCGGGCTCCCAGCACCGCCGCCGCCCGCTCCAGCCCGAGCTGCGCGAGCTCTTCGAGGCTGTCGACCCGGTACAGCCGTCCAATGTCGTCGAGGAGCGCCGGCGCGAACGCCGGCGGCGGTAGGGTGGCGCCGGCCGCCGGCTCCGGCGAGCGCGGAACGAGCTCTCTCTTCTTCATCGTGCCTGTTAACTTTCGGCTTCAGGATAGAGGCGGCAGCGTAGCAGAGCCGCGGGAGCCGGTCCATCGCCGGCGGGAGGTCCGCCCAGGGAATCTCCCGTAGAATGCAGCCTTCCATGACGCCCTATTCCGTGCTGCTGGTCGAAGACGAGCCGGCGGTCCGCAAGGCCGTCGCCCGCTTCCTCGAGCGCAAGGGCTACGAAACGCGGCAGGCGGGCTTCTGCGCCGAGGGCCTGGAGGCCTTCCGCGCCGACCGCCCGGACGCCGTCCTGCTCGACTACAGCCTGCCGGACGGCGACGGGCTCCAGTTGCTGCGCCAGCTGCGCGAGATCGATCCCACCGTGCCGGTCCTCGTGCTCACGGCGCACGCTTCGATCGATCTCGCGGTGCGCGCGATCAAGGAGGGCGCCGAGCAGTTCTTCACCAAGCCGGTCGAGCTTCCCGCCGTCGAGGTGGTGCTGGCGCGGCTGATGGAGAAGGCGCGCGATCGCCAGGCCCGCATCGCCGGCAGGTCCCGCGACCAGCGCACGGCCTTCGATCCTTTCCTGGGGGAGAGCCCGGCCATCCGCGCCCTCGAAGCCAGGGCTCGCCGGGTGCTGGCGGCGGCCAGCCCGGTGCTCCTGCGCGGCGAGACCGGCACCGGCAAGGGGGTCCTCGCCGCCTGGCTCCACCGCCACGGACCGCGCGAGGCGGAGCCCTTCGTGGACCTGAACTGCGCCGGCCTGGCGAGCGAGTTCCTGGAAACGGAGCTCTTCGGCCATGAGCGCGGCGCCTTCACCGGCGCCGCCGTCGCCAAGCAGGGCCTCCTGGAGGTGGCGCACCGCGGCACGTTGTTCCTCGACGAGATCGGCGACATGCCGGCCGAGGTCCAGGCCAAGCTCCTGAAGGTGCTCGAGGAGCAGAGGTTCCGGCGGGTGGGCGCCATCCGCGACCGCCAGGTCGACGTGCGGCTGATCGCTGCCAGCCATCACGACCTCGAGCGCCTGACGGCCGAAGAGCGCTTTCGCAGCGACCTCTACTATCGGGTGAGCACGCTGCCGCTTTTCGTGCCGCCGCTGCGCGAGCGCGGACGGGACGTGGTGCTTCTCGCCCGCGCCATCCTCGTGCGCATCGCCGCCGACCTCGCCCACTCCCCCCTGACTCTGTCGGCCGGTGCGGAACGCGCCCTCTGCGCGCACCCCTGGCCGGGCAACGTCCGCGAGCTCCGCAACGTCCTCGAGCGCGCCGTGCTGTTCGCCGACGGCAGCGTCCTCGAGGCGCAGGACCTCTTCCCGGTCGCCGCGCCGGCCGCCCCGCCCACCCTGCGGACGCTCGCCGAGGCGGAGGCGCAGCACATCGGCGACGTCCTCCGGGAGGCGGGCGGGAACGTCGAGCGCGCCGCCGAGATCCTCGGCCTCTCCCGCAGCTCCCTTTACGAGCGCCTGCGCAAGCTCGGCCTGGCCGCGCGAGCGCATCGCAGCGGCGCCTGAAGCCGTCTTCCGGATTTCCGGACGCCTTCCACGCCGCCCGTCCGGAGAGCCGGACGAGGCCCGCCGTGGGACCCTGATTCCCGCTGACGTTTCGCCACCGAGGCCCGCGGCACAACGCTTGCACTGGCCCACCGCCGATCCACGAAGTTACCGCGGTCGATGCTTTCTCATTTGACGCCCTGCTTGGGCGAGGCTCCGGAGGGCGCGTTGTCGCACAAGATCCTGATCGTCGAGGACGAGGACTCGATCTCCTTCGCCCTCCGCCGCTTCCTCTCGATGCGCGGCTTCGACGTCGACTGCGCGAGCGAGCTCGAGGAGGCGCAGGCGCTCGTCGCCCACGTCCCTTACGCCGCCGTCGTCGCCGACCTGCGCCTGACCTGCGTGCACGGCGCCGAGGGCCTGGAGATGATCAGCCACGTCCGCAAGCACGCGCCGGGGACGCGGACCATCCTTCTCACTGCCTACGGATCGCCGGAGATCGAGGCGGAAGCGCGCAGCCGCGGCGTCGACGCCGTGCTGCCCAAACCGCAGCCGCTGGGCGAGCTGGCGGACCTCCTGACCGCGCTCGTCGAAGCCGAATGAGCTCGCCGTCGCTGCTCGACGTCCTCCTCCGGCCGGGGAGCCTCCAGGCGGTGTTCCAGCCGATCTTCGCCCTCGGCGAGGATCGCGGCGTGCGTTTCGTCGAGGGGCTGATCCGCGGGCCCTTCGGCACCAACGCGCGGGAGGCGAGCGTGCTCTTCGAGTACGTGCGCCGCAAGGGCAAGGAGGTCGAGTTCGACCGTCTGTGCGTGCGGCAGGTGGTCGCTTCCGCCGCCGGCCTGCCCGCGGGCCTCGGCCTCTCCGTCAACATCCATGCGTCGACCCTCGAATACGACCGGTCCTTCCCCGATTTCCTCCTCCACCTCGCCGAGGCGAGCGGCATCCCGGCGCCGGGCCTGATCGTCGAGATCGTCGAGCACGGCCAGGGCTTCTCGGGCGCCGGCTTCTCCGCTGCCGTCCGCAGCCTGCGCGACCGCGGGGTGGGCGTCGCGCTCGACGACGTCGGCTGCGGCCAGTCGAGCTACCGCCGGATGCTCGACTGCCAACCGCAGTACTTCAAGGTCGACCGCTACCTCGTCCACGGCTGCCACGGTGATCCCCGCCGCCAGGCGATCCTCGACTCCATCGCGGGCCTGGCGCGCACCTTCTCGTCGCGGGTGGTGGCGGAGGGCGTCGAGCGGACGGCAGACCTGGAGACCCT
The DNA here is from genome assembly GCA_035603315.1 of Thermoanaerobaculia bacterium. GTDB lineage: Bacteria > Acidobacteriota > Thermoanaerobaculia > Multivoradales > UBA5704 > DATNKQ01. The sequence continues at coordinate 10,232 of DATNKQ010000574.1, read as the reverse complement.
GCGGCAGCTCGAGATCGACTTCGCGCAGGGCTTCCTGCTGGCGGAACCGGGGCCGGCGTCGTGGCTGGCCGTCTGGAGTACGGACGTCAGCGGATATACCCCAGCGATTTCAGCCGTCGCCGCTCCTCCGGAGTGAGGCCGCGGGCGGCCTCCCGGTCGGCGGGCAGGCGGTGGGCGAGGCAGCTCTGCCGCCAGTCGGCCACCAGGCGGGCCAGGCGGGCGACTTCCTGGGGGTGGAGCGCGGCGAGGTCGTGGCGGTCGCCGGGATCGGCGCCGTGGTCGTAGAGCTCGAACTCCGGAGCGCTGGCCGGCCGCAGGCGGTTCCAGATCAGCTTCCAGCCGCCGTCGAGGACGGCAAAGGACTCGCGGTCGCGCGGGTAGGGAGAGGCGAAGTGGGAGGCGGCCGGCCGGTCGACGAAGACGGGGCGGGGCTTCCAGGCGGGCGCGTCGCCGTCTCCTGCCGCCAGGCGCAGGACCGGCGCGTCGCTCTGCCCCTCCGCTGCCGCGGGCGGCGCCAGACCGGAGAGGTCGAGGAGCGTGGGCAGGAGGTCGAGAAGCGGCACCGTGGCGGCGACCTTTTGCCCCGCCCGCACGACTCCCGGATAGCGCAGGAGGAGTGGCACGTGGGTGAGCTCGCCGTAGAGGCTCTGCCCGTGGAACTCGAGGCCGTGCTCGAAGAACTCCTCGCCGTGGTCGGCGGTGAAGGCGACGAGGGTGCGGCCGTCGAGCCCCAACTCGCGGAGCCGCTCGAAGATCCGCTCCACCTCGGCATCCATGCCGCGGATCGAGCCGTCGTAGTCCGCGAGGTCGCGCTCCGCGAAGGCGGTGGGATCGACGCCGGCGGCGGCGAACTCGCCTGCCGTCGCCAACCCCTCCAGCTGGCGCAGCGGATCGGCGATGCTGCCGGCTGCGCGGCTGCGCTGGCGCTCGTGCCCGTCGCGGGTGGCGGGATCCGCCCACAATCGATCGTAAGGAGGGTCGGGCGGGTAGGGGAAGTGGGGGTCGAAGAAGTGCACGAGAAGGAAGAAGGGCTCGTCGCGATGGGCGTCGAGCCAGGGGAGCAGGAGGTCGGTGAGGAAGCGCGCGGTCTTGCTGCTCTCGCGGTCGAAGGGGACCTCGAAGAGCTCCTCGTAACCCTGGTGAAGGTTGCTGAAGGCGCCGGTGAAGGGCGCCGACGAAAAGCCCATCGTCGCGTAGCCGGCCCGGCGGTAGACCTCCGCCAGGGTGGTGGCGGCGCTCGGCAGGCGGTCGGGGAAATCGCGCACGCCGGTGGTCAGCGGCGACAGCGAGGTGAGGATTGCGGGCATCGACACCTTGGTCCAGGTGGCCTGGGCGATGGCGTCGCTGAAGAGAGCGCCTTCGCGCGCCATGCGCGCCAGGGTGGGCGCCGTCGGCCGCCGGCCGCCATAGGCCTCCAGACGGTCCGCGCGCAGGGTGTCGGCGAGGATGAGGATGACGCCCTGGGGCCGAGGCGTGGGGGATGCTGCAGGCGGCCCCGCGCCAGCGGGGGCCACCCGGGCGCCGGCACGCGGCGCGCGCCGGCGCACCACCGGCGAGCCCCACAGGCCCAGAGCTCCCGGCTCGGCGGCGGCCAGCGACAGGGTGAGGACGACGCGGCGGCCGGCGAAGCGGTCGAGGTTACGGGCGACGTCGTCCCAGCGGTGCGGGGTGGTCAGGGTGCGCTCGACGAGGGTCACGGCGGAGCCGCGGTCGCCGGCGGGCCGCAGCTCGACGCGGAAGGTCACCGGGCGCTCCTCGACGGTCCCCAGGGCGAGGGTCAGGCGCGGGCGGTCGGGCAGGGTCATCTCCCAGCGGATCGCCTCCGGCGCGCGCGCCACCACCGCCTCCCGATAGAAGCCCGCCAGGCCGTTCCAGCTCACCCCCGAAGGGACCGCCGCCAGCTCCTCGCGGCGGAAGACGAGGCGGACGGAGGCGATCTCGAAGCGCGCCCCGGGGACGTCGACGGGCCGCAGGAGAATCTGGTCGACGTCGGCGCCCGGCAGCGGGAAGATGGGGCGCAGGACGACGGTGGCGAGCTCCTGACCGGGACGGACCGGTCCCTGGTTGGGCCAGGGGAGGGGGGCGCCGGTCAGGAGGGCCTGGTCGAAGCCGTTGGGGTGGGGACCGACGAGGTGGACCCCGAAGCTGCCGGCCGCCGAGACCCGCATCTGAACCCTAACCTCCGCCAGGAGGTCGCCGGGGTCGACTCCGCGGATCGCCGTCAGGCGGAGGGCCGCGGTGGCGGTCGTCGTCACGCCCGTCAGCCGCTCGCCAGCGACCTGCAGGCCGCGGACCCCGGCCAGCGGCTTCCAGCCGGCGGCTCCCGTCCACTCGAGAGCCGGCGGCGGGGCTCCTCCGCGGGGGCTGCCCGTCAGCAGGGCGGGCGAGAAGCGATCGACCAGGCGCTGGGCGGCGGGCGGCGGAGGCGAGGGGTTGCAGGCGAAGAGGAGGGCCGCCAGACCGGCTGCGAGAACGCGGGCGTTTCGGTAGGTGGCGGGCTGCGGCGGAGGCATCAGGAGCTTCCCGTCATAGACGGGAAGCTATTAGATCATCTTCTGCTTCAGCGCGTGTGCTGGTGGCCGGAGGCGAAGATGGCGCGGACGGTGTCGATGGTGTCGGCCTCGGCCGCGGTCTTGTCCCCGCGGTAGCCCTTGACGCGGGCGAAGCGGAGAGCCAGGCCGGCGGGGTACTGGGGGCTCTCCTGGACGTCGCTGAAGGCGACCTCGACCACCACCTCCGGCCGCAGGTGGACGGTCCAACCGTCGGTCCCGAGCGCCAGCTCCTGGAACCTCGCGGTCTGCCAGGCGAGCATCTCGTCGGTCAGGCCCTTGAAGGTCTTGCCGAGCATCACGAAGCCGCCTGCCTGCGGATCGCGGGCGCCCAGGTGCAGGTTCGACAGCCAGCCGCGGCGCCGGCCGTGCCCCCACTCGGCGGCGAGGACGACGAGGTCGAGGGTGTGGGCGGGCTTGATCTTCAGCCACGAGAAGCCGCGCCGGCCGGCTTCGTAGGGGGCGTCGAGGGCCTTCGCCACGATCCCCTCGTGCCCGCGCCGCAGTGCTTCGGCGAAGAAGGCCTGGGCGGCCTCGGGGTCGGCGGTCACCCGGCGCGGCACGGTCAGTCCCGGGGCCGCCGCGGCCAGCGCCGCGAAGCGCTCGCCGGCGGGCCGGTCGATCCAGTCCTCGCCGTCGGCGTGCAGGAGGTCGAAGAGGAAGGGAGTCAGAGGGAGCTCGCCGCGCAGGCGTGGGACGTCGAGCTTGCGGCCGAAGCGCCGCATGGTGACCTGGAAGGGATGGGGAGTGCCGTCCGCCTGGAGGGCGATCACCTCGCCGTCCAGCAGAAGCTGGCGGGCCGGCAGCGCCCGCACGGTCTCGACCAGCTCGGGCACCGCCGGGGTGACATCGTTGCCGCGGCGCGAGTAGACCCGCACTTCGTCGCCGGCCTTGTGAATCTGCACCCGCGCGCCGTCGAGCTTGAGCTCGAAGGCGGCCTCGCCGAGGCGGTCGAGCGCCTCGGCGGCGTCGCCGGCCGTCTGGGCGAGCATCGGCTGCAGGGGGCGGAAGAGCTGGAGATGGAAGCGGGAGAGGCCGGGCCGTCCCTCGGTCAAGACCGCTCGTGCCACCGCCGGCAGCTCGCCGGCGAGCATCAGCGCCCGGCGGACCTCGTCGGCGGGGACCTCCGCGGCGGCGGCGAGCGCCTCGGCGAGGAGGCCGGCCAAGGCTCCCTGCCGGAGCTCGCCGAAGAAAAGGCGGACGAGGAAGTCCTCCTCCGCGGGGGTGGCGCGGGCGAGGAGCGCCGCGAGCAGGCGCGACCGCTCGCCCGCCGACCCCGCGCCGCTGGCGCCGGCCATCCGTTCGCAGGCGGCATCGACCTCGGCGAGGGTGAGGGAAGGCTCCGCCGCGCCGGCCGCCGGGCGAGCGGCGGAGATGGCGGCGGGTCCGAGCCCGATCCGCCCCTGACGGAGATGGCCGGAGAGGTAGGCCGCGGCGACGTCGATCTCCGCCGGGGGGAGGCGTCGCAGGAGGTCTGCCAGGGCGCCGATCTTCTCCCGCCGCGAGCGGGTCGCGGCGACGCGGCGCGAGGTTTCGGCGAGCTCCGCCAATCGCATGGCGGGCTCAACCGTCGCGGCCGAAGAGGAGGAAGCCGTTGGCCGGGATGACGATCTCGGCCGAGGCGGGCAGGCCGTCCCTAGGGCCGAGGCCGGCGAAGACGGCGCCGTCGTTGCCCGCCGGCGCCGGGTTCGGAAAGCCGTCGTAGACGTCGCTGTTGAAGAGCTCCCGCCAGTGGCCATCGCCCGGGAACCCGACCCGGTAGCCGTAGCGGGTCGACTCCGCCAGGCTGCCGACGAAGAGGACGTCGCGGCCCTGCCCCGCGATCCAGCGGTGCACGGCGATCACCCGGCCGGCGCTGTCGGCGAGCGAGACCCGGAGCGCGTCGCCGGCGAGCGCCGGCTGCGCGCGGCGGAGGCCTAAGAGGTCGCGGCAGAAGCGCAGGTGGTCGCGCCGCGCCGGCTCGGTTGCCAGCGCTTCCCAGTCGATCAGCAGGCGGAGGTGATCGCGCACGTCGTCGTCCCACGGCATGCCTTCGAGGATCTCCTGGCCCATGAACAGCATGGGGATGCCGGGCGAGGCCAGGAGGAGGCCGGTCGCCAGGCGGGCGCGGCTCCGCGCGCCCCAGGAGCGCGGGTCGGCGGGGTCGGCCAGGGTGGCGAGGCGGGGCTTGCGGCCGGCGAAGACGACGTCGTGGTTCTCGAGGCAGGTGACGGCCTGCCAGGCGGAAAATCCGGCGGGAGTGGCAAGAGCATCTCCCAACGCCCCCATGTCAACGAAGGCGCCGGCGGCCGCCTGGGCCACGGCCTTGCGGACGCCGTCGCGCAGACGGTCGCTCCAGGCGGCGTCGAAGCCCAGCCCCGAGGCGCCGCCGGCGGGGTGCCGCACGGCTGCCGCGCGGTCGGCGTTCCAGTACTCGGCGATCTGGATCGCCTGCGGCTTGACGAAGCGGACGGTCGCCGTCAGGTCGCGGCAGAAGCCGGCGCCGCCGTTGTTGGCGATCACCGATACCTCGTCGTAGCGGATGCCGTCGGCGTGGTACTCGGCGAGGCAGGCGACGGCGTTGTCGATGAGGAACTGGCGGACGTCGCGGCTCCAGTAGGCGAAGATGCGGCCGCCCACCCACTCGTGGTCGGTGAAGTAGAGGCTGCGGTTGTCGTCCCCCGGGAGCTGGCGGTCGAAGAACCACAGGCTCTGGTCGTCGAAGCCCGGTCCGGCGTGATTGAAGACGAGGTCGAAGAGGACGGCGATGCCATGCAGGTGCAGGAGGTCGATGGCGCACTTGAGCTGGTTGGGGCCAGGCTCCAAGTCTTCCGGCACGAGCGGCGGCTGGCCGGCGCGGGCGAGGAGGGCGTTGGCCTTCTGGAAATAGCGCTGGCGCTCGCCGGGGTCGTTGACCTCGTAGTGCGTCTCCGGCGAGAAGAGGTCGAGGCCGTTGTAGCCCAGGCTGGTCTCGGTGGGGAACTCCTGGATGGGGAGGAGCTGGACGGCGTTGATCCCCAGCTCGACGAGGTAGTCGACGCGGTCCAGGAGGTCGAGGAACTTCGCGACCTCCCGGCGCTTGTCGCGCCCCGCGCCGTCGACGCCGTAGAACGAGCCGACGTGGAGCTGGTAGAGGAGGAGATCGCGGAACTCGGGCGGCCGGAATCCGCCGTCGTGCCAGGGGTACGAAGCGGGGGAGCGGACGAGGCTGTCGCAGTCGGGGGCGGGAGGGTCGTGGCCCATCTCGCGGGCCCGCGGATCGCGCTTGAGGCCGGCGCTGCCTTCCCCCACCACCCAGAAGCGGTAGGCCGCCCCCTCGCCGAGGCCGGGGACGAAGGCGGCCCAGGTGCCGTCGCCCAAGGGGGAGAGAGCCTCCTCCGGGCCGGTCGTGAAGCCAGGCCGCGCCGCGGCGGCGAGCGACGCCCCGGTGAGGACGTACATCTCGAGCGCGGCCGGCGCCCAGGCTCGAAACGTCACCCCGTCGGCACGCAGGCTCGCCCCCATCGGCGTCGTGCGATCGACCTGCGTCCCGTCGGTGGCCATCGGCGTTCTCCCGAATTTAGCAACGATCACGCCAAAAGGGCGCCGTTGGGCCGATGGGAGGACCGTTGGCCCGATTTTCCGTACATCGGGCCGATGGGGCGACCATCGGTCCGATTTGAGAAAAATCGCGCCGATTTGGCGGCCATCGGGCCGATTTTCCGGAACGCTGGCTGGATTTGCCAAAATTTGTCCCGATTTCTCGAAATTCAGCCCGATGAACGGAAAATCGGGCCGGTGAGCGGCAGATCGGGCCGATGGTCGCCAGGTCGGCCCGATAGTCGCCAGGTCGGGGCGAGGAACGCGAGGTCGGGCCAGTGGCCGCTACCTGACGCGGCGGTGCGGCAACCGCTACTCTTTCAATAGTTATTTTGCTATAATCGAGTTGACGGTAGAACACTGATCCATCCCTGGAAGGATCGGCCGGATGACGCAGTCCAGAGTACAGTTCCATCGCGATCCGCTGCGGTTCCTCGACCAGGCTTTCCCCGCCGCCGGCGACGCCTTCTGGCTGCCGGGGAGGCAGCTCTGCCTGGCGGAGCCGGCGGCCGCCCGAGCTGTCCTCGCCAACGACCTGGGCCTGTACGAGGAGCACTCCGACTTCTTCCAGACCCGCCAGGGCACCTTCGGCCCGCGCTCGGTGCAGGTGGACATCGGCCGTGCGTCGCGGGCGCTCTTGCGCGGCCATCTCGAGGCGCACGCGGGCGAGCTGGCCGGCGCGGTGCGGCGGGCCCTGGTGCCCACCAGCGAATGGCCCGACGCCGGCAACCGGCTCGTCTATCGGCATCTCGCGGACGCCCTCCTCGCCCCCGACAGCCCCGCCCGCCTTCGTCTCAGGGTCGACGAGATCGTCGAGCGCGCCGTCCTGGCGGGGGTCCGCGGGCGCCGCTCGCGCCTCGCCCGCGCGGTGTTCCGGATGCGGGTGTCCCGCGATCTGGCGCGGGCGGTGGAGGAGCGCCGGGCCCGCGGCGCCGTCCCCCCCGCCGACCTGCTGGACGCCGTCGCCGGCGCGGCGGACCGCCAGGTGCCGGCGGCGGATCTGGCCGAGGTGTACCTCTCCTTCGTGTTCGCCGTCGCGGGCTCCGTGGGCTTCGCGCTCGGCTGGTCCGTCTACCTGCTGGGCACCCACCCGTCCGCCATTGCCGCCGAGCCTGCCTGGGTCGTTCGCGAAGCGCTGCGCCTGTGGCCGGTGGCGTGGATGCTGGCGCGCCGCCCGGCCCGCCGCCACGAGGTGGCCGGCGTCGCCGTGACGCCGGAAGACCGGGTGGTCGTCTGTCCCTACCTCGTCCACCGCCATCCGCGGCACTGGGACGAGCCGGCCGCCTTCCGGCCGGAGCGCTGGGCCGCTCCCCAGGATCGGCAGGCGTTCATCCCGTTCGGGTGGGGGCCTCATACCTGCGCCGCAGCCGCGCTGACCCTGGAGCTGGTCGAGGCGATCCTGCGGATCATCGTCGACGGCTACCGCCTCAGCCTCACGAACTATGACGGCCGGCCGTGCGTCGGCCCCGCGCTCGCGCCGCCGCGGTGCACGCTGGGCCTGGCGCCCTACTGGCCACAACGCCCGAAGAAAGGAGGTGATTGACATGGCGAAGATCGCCCACGCGGTGATGACGGCCCTGGCCATCCGGCGCCGGGACGACCGCTACTGGTGGTACGTGTATCACCACATCTGACGGGAGCAGCGCGGGGTGGGGGGCGGCGGTCCTGCGCTCCCCACCCGGCCTGCCGGAGGACGTATGGCCACACCCGTGGAAATGGATTCCCTGCGCGGCATCCGCTCCCGCAGCGCCGCGGAAGGCGGCGTCTTCTGGATGGACGACGGCGAGCTGGGCGTGTTCGATCCCGAGGCGGCCCAGCGGGTCAACGCGGAGAATTTCAGCGACCTGACCCTGCCCGACCGGCTCGTCGACCTGCTGCGCCGCCGCAAGAGCAAGGCGTTCTCCTGGAAGCAGGTGCGGGAGGCCTGGATCGCGCAGCTGCGGCGCCTGTCGGACGAGGAGGGGATCGGGCAGCTCGCCCTACGCATGAGCGAGCTCCTCGACGACCGGCTCGATCGTCCCCTCGACCTGGTGTGGGCGGCGCAGGAGGTGTGCACCCGCGCCCTGCTGCCGGTCGTGGTGGCGGGACTGCCGCCCGCCGACGTCGCGCGCCTCCACCGCGACCAGACCTACAAGCTCAACCGGCTGGTGGCGACCAGGTCGACGCCCGAAACCTTCCGCAAGGCGACCCGCTCCATCCGCATCCAGGTCGCCGCCGGTTGGGCGGTCCGCCGCGAGCTGCGAGGCCGGGCCAACGGCCGCCGGCCGCGCCGCCTCGACCTCACCGACCCCATCGTCGACCTGCTGCCGGGGCTGGGCATGGACCGCGCCGTCGACGCCGTCACCGCGGTCCTGACGGCCATCGCCGGCCCGCCGGGCGCTGCCGCCGCCTGCCTGCTGTACGAGCTGACCCGGCGCCGCGACTGGGCCGAACGGCTGGAAGCCGAGCTGCGGCCGCTGCCGCTCGCCGCCCTCCACGAGGCGCCTGCCCGCATCGCCCCGGTGACCCACCGCTTCGTCAAGGAGACGCTGCGCATGTGGAGCCCGCCGCTCCTCATGACCCGGCCCGTGCGCACCGACATCTGCCTCGACCAGGCGCGCCTCCAGGCGGGCCAGCGCTACGTCGTCAGCACCTACCTCATCCATCACGACCCGCGGCACTGGCAGGACCCCGACACCTTCGACCCCGACCGCTGGCTGCCCGCAGCGGCCCACGGCCCCTGCTCCGGCGCCAACTACGTCCCCTTCGGCTGGGCGCCCAAGGCCTGCCTCGGCGCCGGCCTGGGGACCACGCAGCTCATGCTCCTCTGCCACTTCCTGTGCACCCGCTACCGCGTGGAGGTCGAGGAGCCCGCGGCCGTGGGGATGGCGCTCGCCGCCGTGCCGCTGCCTCTGAGGTTCCGCGGCACGATCACGCGACGCTGACTTAAAACGGGGTCGTCGGAGAGGCGCTGCGCCGGGCGAGGCCTGGCAGGAGCTCGCCGGCAGCGCCTGCACCCCGGATGGGATTGACGGTCCCGGCACAAGGGCGGTACCTTGCGGGCGGCACATCTTCTGCGCAACGACGCGCCGTGAGGTCGAACATGGTCGAGACGGTGAACACTCTTTCCCGCCGCAGCTTCGCGCAGCTCCTGGGCGCCGGCGTCGCCTCCGCGGTGCTCTCTCCCGCCGCCGCTGCGGCGGCGGTCAACCCGGCCCTCCGCCAGGACAAGGAGCAGCCGCTTCCCGACCGCGTCATCCGCCTGAGCTCGAACGAGAACCCGCGTGGGCCTTCGCCCGCCGCCCTGGACGCCATGCGCGCCGCCTTCGGGCTCGCCTGGCGCTATCCCGACGAGCATGGCGAGGCGCTGGCCAAAGACATCGCGGGCCTCCACGGCGTCGATCCCAAGCAGGTCGTCCTGGGCGACGGCTCGAGCGAGATCCTGAAGCTCTGCGCCGCCGCCTACACCGGCCCGGACCGCGGGCTGGTGATCGCCGAGCCGACTTTCGAGGCGCTGGCGCACTACGCCGGCGCCAGCCGGGCGGAGACGCGCCGGGTGCCGCTGACGAGCGACTACCGGCACGACCTGCCGGGAATGCTCGCCGCCGGGCCGCAGGCGGGCCTCTTCTATCTCTGCAACCCCAACAACCCGACGGCGACGGTGACCCCGGCGGCGGAGGTCAAGGCCTTCCTCGCCAAGCTGCCGGCCGGCGCCATGGCGCTGGTCGACGAGGCCTACCATCATTTCGCGGAGGGGGGCGGCTACGAGAGCGTCATCCCCCTGGTGGCGACGACACCCGGCCTCGTCGTCGCCCGCACCTTCTCGAAGATCTACGGCATGGCCGGCCTGCGCTGCGGCTATGCCGTGGCCTCGCCGGAGGCCGCCGAGCGGCTGCGGGCCGAGCAGTCTTGGGACAGCCTGAACATCATGGCCATCGCGGCGGCGCGGGCGAGCCTCAAGGACACCGCCCACGTCGAGCGCGGGCGGCGCGAGAACTCCGAGGTCAAGGCCGAGCTCTGCGCCCGGCTCGATAGCATGGGCTACCGCACCATCCCCTCCTTCGCCAACTTCCTGATGATCGACCTGCGCCGCCCTGTCAAGCCGGTGATCGAGGCCCTGCGCCAGCGGCGGGTGGAGGTGGGGCG
>DATNKQ010000560.1:0-4936 GCA_035603315.1 Thermoanaerobaculia bacterium | reverse complement strand
CCGGCGAGGAGATGCTGGAGGACGCCTCCGGTCTCCGTCACCGAGAGCCCGCCCCGCATGAACCTCTCCAGCAGGTCCCGATCCGGATGCGCCTCGGTCATCATCACCCTTTCTTCTCCAGGAGGCCCGCCGCGGTGAGCTGGCGGGTGAGTGCGGCCAGGCACCGGTGCGTGACCTTGCCGATGCTCCGCGGGCTGTACCCCAGGCGCTCGGCCACTTCCGGCGGCTCGTAGCCAAGGTGGTAGCGCAGCCGCAGGACCGACCGGCAACGCGACGGCAGCCGCTCGATGACGGTCTCCAGATCCCGCTTCAGGTCGGCTCCCTCCTGCGGCGGAACGGTTGGCTCGGCCATCCATTCGAGGACTGCCGCGTCGACGTTCTCGTAGAGCCTGCGGCGCTGGTGCCGCCAGTACAGGAGCGACTTGTTCCGCAAGGTCCCCAGGAGCCAGGCTTCGGGATCGCGGATGTTCTGCCACTGGTAGACAAGGGCGAGCAACGCCTGCTGCAGGATGTCTTCGGTGTCCTGGGGTGGGACCCTGTAGCGGGCAAAGAGCGCTTTGAGACGAGGCCTGACGCGGTCCAGGAAGAGCTCCAGGGACCCGTCGGCCTGCGGATGATCGAGCACACTCATTCGGTTAAACACTCGTTGCGAAGACACTACCATCGTCCTTCCGATCTGTCCAGCAACAGCTCCGCCTTCCCCGGAGATCGGGGAGAAGCGAACTGAGCTCCATCGGAGGCGGCGGGGGCGCCGCGACAGGGGGATCTAGCCGTTACCGTCGATCTTGGCGCCGGAGGCCTCCCATAGGGTCTGGAGAAACGCCAGGAACGAGTGCGGCAAGCTCCAATGCAGCCCGCCGGAGACGGCGGGACCGCCCGTCCGGCCTTCGCCCCGGGGAGCGGCCTCGAGGGCGGGCAGCACGGACAGGGTGGCGAGCAGGGAGAGGGCGGCGACAGTGCGGCGGAACTTGAGGTGGGACATTCGAGTCTCCTTTCAGTCTCGCGGGCGGCAGGCCCGGAGCATTCGGGTTGATCCCTTCATGAGTTTTCCATGAGCTCCCGGGGGGCTCTCAAGATAGGGTTACCGCAGAGAGGGTTTCAAGAGACATTCTTCAGCATGACTATATGCACTACAGCCACGACTGCTCCTCACCGCGGCGCGAGAACGGCGTTGACGAGCAGGCTGAACGGCCCGAGCTTCTAGCAGATCGACGGGACTACGGGGCGGATCCCCGTCACGGGCGCGCGCGGAAGGCGCTCAGTCGAAGGGTTTGGCGTTCTCGGAATCGAATCCGCTTCCCAGGAGCTGGTGGGTCAGGGCGGCAAGACAACGCCGGGTGACCTTGCGGATGCTCGACTTGCAGTAGCCCATCCGCTCCGCCGCCTCCGCGGTGCTGCAGCCGAGGCCGTAGCGCAGGCGCAGGACGGAGCGGCAGCGATCCGGCAGGGCCGAGATCAACGAATCGAGGTCGCAGCGGAGGTCCGACTGCTCCTGGGGCGGGGCCTCGGTTTCCGCCATCAGCTCGAGGATCTGGGCGTCAACGGCGTCCCACAGCCGGCTCCTGCACTTGCGCCAGTAGATGATGCAGCGGTTAGAGAGCGTCGCCACCAGCCAGGCGTCCGGGTTGCGGATGGCGCTCCACTTCGAAACCATGATGACGAAGGTCTCCTGCAGCAGGTCTTCGGCGTCCTGGACGGGGATGCGATACCGGCAGAGGATGCGCTTCAACCGCGGTTGCATCTTCTCGAGGATCTCCTCGAGCGACGCTTCCGCCAGGGTGGGGGGGTCTGAAAGGGCCATACCTGCGGTGCCGGAGTTCGGAAATCGACCCTAGCAGCGTTCTCCCGGCTTGTCCAGCCGGGCAACGAAAACCGAGCCGACTGCCGGAGGCGCGGAGGTTTAAAGAGAATCCCGGAAGCGGAGACCGGGCGTCTCGCGGCACTTGCGGAGGAAGTCGCTGAGCTCCTCGACCAGGCCGAGGGTGACCCGCTCCATCTCCGCCGCCTTCTGGAAGACGATGAGGGCGGCCATGGCTTCCCGGTGCACGTCCCGCGATTGGAAGATCGGGATCATCTCCTCGGCCAAGCGGCGCATCTCGGCGCCGCGGCCCTGGCGCGCGTAGAGGCTCGCGAGGTCGAGCGAGAGGAGCGCCACATCGTATCCGAGCTCCTGCTCGACCAGGTCCTCGCGGACCCGGTTGAGCAGCGCCTCCGCCGTCGCCCACTGCCCCAGCGCCGCCGCGATCTTGCCCTCGACCCACCGCAGGCGGATGAGGTTCATCTGATCGCCGAGCCGGCTGTAGAGCGGGCGGGTCTGCTCGAGGAGGGCGAGCGCCTCCGGCTGACGGCCGCTCTCGCTGAGGTAGAGGATCAGGTTGTGCCGCGCCGCCACTAGCAGCCGGGGCTCGGATTCGACGTCGATGAAGTCGATGCCCTCGCCGAGGAGACGGATAGCTTCCTCCGCCTGCCCCGCGATGCCGGAGAGGAAACCTTTGGCAATGAGGGCCTTCCCGCAGAGATGGAGGTCGCCACAGCGGCGGGCGATGCCCACCACCCGATCGAGCAGGCGGAACGCCTCGGCGAAGCGCCGCTGGCTGCCGCGGAGGGAAGCCTTCAGCAGCATCACTCCTGCCTTCTCCAGGGGATCGCCGGTACCGGTCTTGAGCAGCCGCTCGGCGCGCGCGAAGCCGCGCTCGGCGGCGCGGAAGTCCGAACGGATGCGTTCGGCGTTCGCCAGGGTCGCCCAGGCGCGGGCCGAGATGTCGCCTACTCTCGCGGCGCCGTAGACCTCGTGGCTCAACAGGCAGGCGACCGCCGCGCCCAGCTCGGCGAGCTCCAGGGCGCGGGCGGGATCCTGGAAACCCCACTCCCGGGAGGCGTCGAGCAGGAGGTCGCAAAAGACCCAGGTCCGGAACCTCGGATCGCTCGTCACCAGCATCCACTGGCGGTCGAAGGGGCGGGCTGCGAGCTCCCGGAGCAGCGCGGGCGCCGCCTCCCGCTCGGTTTCGAGCGCGAGCTGGCGCTTGCCGAGCTCGCGGCGCACGGCGGCGAAGGCCGAGGAATAGTCGAGGCTCTCCAGCTCCAGCGCGGTCCCCAGCCTGCCGGAGGCAAACCCGGCGGCATCCGCGGCGCCCAGGAAGGAGACGGGCAGGGAGTTGGCGGTGACTTTCCGGCAGCGCGCGCAGCCGGTCAACAGGTGGCGGACGATGGCGCGGTTCTCCCGCGCCTGTAGCTCGCCGCGGCCGAAGCCTTCCAGCTGGATGCGGTGGGGATGCTCAACCATCTTGGGGCTCGCGCTGGAAGCCGACCGCCAGCAGCTGGCGGGTCAGGGCGGCAAGGCAGCGGTTGGTGACCTTGCGGATGCTGGATGCCTGGTAGCCCATCTGCTCGGCGACCTCGTTGGGCCCGTAACCAAGACCGTACCTGAGTTTGAGGAGCGAGCGGCAGCGCAGGGAGAGACGGGCGAGGACCCGGTTGAGATCGCAGCTGAGCTCCGTCCGCTCCTGATTGGGCGCCTGCGGCACCGAGATCAGATCGAGGATGGCGGTGTCCACGGCGTCGCAGAGGCTGCCACGGCGCTTGCGCCAGTACATGATGCACTTCTTCTTGACGGTGCCGATCAGCCAGCTCTCGGGGCTGCGGATCTTGTCCCACTTGTAGAGCAGCGTGAGCTGCGCGTCCTGCAGGATGTCCTCCGCATCTTCCGGCGGCACTTCGAAATGACGGAGCACCCGCTCCAGCCTCGGGCGCGCGTTCTTGAGGAGCTTGTTGAGCGATTCCCGGAGCTCGGGATGGTCGAGAGTTGGCATTAGCAGACGGTTGTCGTTCGCTTCGATGCGCGTAGGCTAGCACCGCGGTCCGCCGCTGTCCAGAACAAGCGGCGGACGGCGGTGTGTCGATTCGGCTTCACCGGGCCTTAACCGCCGTTGGGGTCGATGCCCGGGCCGTTGCCGTTCTGCCGATTGCCGGGAGGAAGAGGCGGCGTGTCGGACGCCAGGCCGGCGGCGGCGAGGAGCCGGTCGCACAGCCCGTAGAGGTACGCGATCGCCGCCTGCGCGGCGCCCCGCTCCGGCGCGCGGGCCGCCACGGCGTGCGCCGCACGGCTGGATGCCGGGCCGGTTGGAACCGCGGCCTGGACGCCGGCGGCGGTGAGAGCGATGACCACGACGCTAGCGGCGAGCGGACGGCACAAAAGCCTCATCTCGAACCCCCTGTCGAAGAAATGCATCGTCTAGGTGTCTGCGCGAAGACGCTATGTAGCTAGAGTGTGACCGCTGGGCGGCGCCGGGACAGTCCCAGCCCGCGCCCGCGGCCCGGGAAGCGGATAAGATGCGCCGCCGATGGGAGTCTTCCTGCTCTTTCTCCTCGCCACCGCCGCGGGCTCGCTGACAACACTCTACTGGATTCCCGAGGAAGACCTCGGGCGCGGTTACTTCCAGATGAACGCCCTGGTGATCCTCGGCCTCGTGGGGCTGGCCGCGGCGATCCTCCTCCTCCACCCTTTCCCCCCAACCGGCGCTCAAGCGGGCTTGGGCCGGCCGACCTTGGCGGCGCTCGCCGTGGCCCTCGCCGGCGCCTTCCTCTACTACGCCGCCATCTGGCGGCAGCGCTGGGATCTCGGCCGCTGGCCGCTGACGCTCGCCCTCGCCGGCTGCCTGGCGGCGCTCCTCGGCGCCGGCCAGGGGTTGGTGACGACCGCCATCCCCCTCCCCCACCGCACGCCTCTCCTGGCCGCCGGCCTCCTCGCCTCGGCCCTCCTCCTCGGCTGGTCGCTGATCACCATGCTGCTCGGGCATTGGTATCTGGTGGCCCCCCGCCTCACCTTTCGTCACCTGGTCGTCTTCTGCCGCGTCCTCGTGGCGGTGGTGGTCGCCCGGCTGCTCGCCGTCGCCGCCAGCCTGACCGCCGCCGCCGGCGTCGGCGACCTCGTCGAGCC